>CAZWED010000302.1:0-4120 GCA_964632645.1 uncultured Ferrimonas sp.
GGATTACGCCGGCCCGGTGCAGCGGACCCTGCGGGCGCTGGCCGGGTGGCAAACGCCGGCGGATTACTACTTCCCGCCGGTCCGCTCCCTGGGCGGCGCCGCCCTGATGCTCTCTCTGGTGCTGTTCCCCTACGTCTTTATGCTGGCGCGTACCGCCTTCCTGGAGCAGGCGAGTAACCTGATCCAGGCCAGCCGGACGCTGGGCTGCACGCCGACACAAAGCTTCTTCCGCCTCAGTCTGCCGCTGGCCCGACCCGCCATTGCGGTGGGGTTGTCTCTGGTGGCGATGGAAACGTTGGCGGACTTTGCCACGGTGAGTTACTTCGCAGTCAATACTCTGACCACGGCGGTGTACGACACCTGGCTTGGCCACGGCAGCATGAGCAGTGCCGCACGGCTCTCCACCCTGATGCTGCTGGGCATCGCGCTGCTGATGTTTGGTGAGCGTCTGGCCCGCCGACGCCAGCAGCAGTTCCAGAAAGCGGAGGGCAAAAGCGAGGACTACGGCTATCCCCTTACCGGCTGGCAGGCGGCTCTGGCCACCGGCTTCTGCTCCCTGCTGCTGCTCTCCTTCGTGCTGCCGGCCCTGATCCTGCTCGACTACGCGGTGGCGTATTTTGATCCGGACGCCCTGAGCCAGTTCTGGCGCTACAGCGCCAACAGCCTGATGGTTTCCGCTCTGGTGGCCGCCCTGACCGTGGTGATCGCCCTGGGATTGCAGTTTCTGGCCCGGGTCAGCCCGCGCAAATGGGATCGCTGGCCCAGCCGGCTGGCGGGATTCGGTTATGCCCTGCCGGGCACCGTGCTGGCGATCGGCATCCTGATCCCGCTGACTTTCGCGGATTTTGCGATCAACGATCTGGCGGAGTGGTTGGGGCTGGGCATGCCGGGACTGGTGCTGTCCGGTTCCATGGTGGCCATCGTCTTTGGCTACACCGTGCGGTTTCTTGCGGTGGCACTGGGCAGCATTGAGTCAAGCTTCAAGCGGATCAGCCCGACATTGGATATGGCGGGCGCCACCATGGGGTATGGCCCGGCGGCCCTGCTGCGCCACGTGCATCTGCCTCTGGTGCGTCGGGGGATGCTGGCGGCCGCGCTGATCGTCTTTATCGAGGCGATGAAGGAGTTGCCGGCGGCGCTGCTGCTGAAACCGATTGGCTTTGAAACCCTGGCCACTTACGTGTATCAATTTGTCTCCGATGAGGCTCTGGAACTGGGCGCGCTGCCGGCACTGGTGATTGTGCTGGTGGGGCTGGTTCCGGTGATCTACCTCAATCGCAGTTTGGAGCATGTTCACTGATGTCGAAACTTCGTGTCGACGCCCTGGTGTGTGAATACGATGGCAAGCGGATCCTGTCTGATCTGGCGGTGGCGCTTGCCGAGAATGAGATCCTGGCGCTGTTGGGCCCCAGTGGTTGTGGCAAAACCACCCTGCTTCGGGCCATCGCCGGCCTGATGCCGGTGCACGCCGGCAGCGTAACCCTGGATGGCCAGGTGATTTCGTCCGCCGAACACCTGGTGCCCGCTGAGCAGCGGGGCATTGGCGTCATCTTTCAGGATTACGCCCTGTTTCCCCATCTGACCGTGGCGCAAAACATTGGCTTTGGCCTGCGCCACTGGCCCAAGGCGGAAGCCCGGGCGCGGGTGGAGGAGATGATCCGGCTGGTGAAGCTGGACGGTCTCGGAGCCCGTTATATCCACGAGTTGTCCGGTGGCCAGCAGCAGCGGGTGGCGATCGCCCGGGCGTTGGCGTACAAGCCCAAATTGCTCCTGCTGGACGAGCCGTTCTCCAACATTGACAGCCAGGTGCGGGGCGAACTGATGGCGGAGATCCGCGCGATCCTCCGTTCCCAGGGCGTGAGTGCCATCTTCGTTACCCACTCCAAGGAGGAGGCGTTTGCCTTTGCCGATCGTCTGGCGATCCTGCACGAAGGCAAGGTGGTGCAGACCGGCCCGGCCGAAGAGCTCTACTACCGGCCGGTCAGCCGGTTTGTCGCGGACTTTCTGGGGGGCGGCAACTACCTGGATGCGGTGGTGGCCAGCGAGCACGCGGTGTCGACGCCGCTGGGCGAGATTGAGAGCATCAGTCCCCTGCGCTTCCCGCCGACCCATCGCGGCGCGTTGCTGCTGCGTCCGCAACAACTGGCGCTGGAGCCGGACGACCAGGGCAGCGGGGTGATCACCGGGCGACGCTTCAAGGGCACCTACTGCGACTATCAGGTGGCGGTGGGGCCGGTGGAGTTGGCCGTGCGCTCCGGCCACATTGGCCTGGAACAGGGACAGCGGGTGGCCGTGGCGGCGCTGCCCCACGCGCTGGTGCTGTTTTAGTTGGGGTAAATCAATCTTTTCCCCCTGTTCTCTTGCCAGTCTCCCTGGCTCTGCGCAGACTGTGTGTTTGAAAATCAGATCTGTCGGTACTGACCATGTCCATTGAATTGACCAACAAGGAAGGACGCATGCCCAGGGAGCAGGGTGGGATCTGTGCAGAGGGCAATCTGCACGGCATCTATTTGATGTTTAATGCCACAGAAGGCGCAGAAGCGACGCTGCCCCGGGTACTTGCCGGTCTGGCGGCCTGGTTGCAGACCTCGGCGGATCGCAACGCCGATTGCGCTTTCAATGGCTTTGTTGCCATCGGGGCCAACTACTGGGACACCCTCTATCCGCAGGGACGTCCCGCCGAGTTGGCGCCGTTCCCCAGCTTTGAGGCGGAAGACCGCAGCGCACCGAGTCAGCCGGTGGACCTGTTTGTTCATATCCGCAGTGATCGCCTGGACGTTAACCACATCGCCGCGACCGAAGTGTGCCGACGACTGGCGGGCCTGGCGGAGCTGGTGGAGGAGGTTCGCAGCTTCCGCTACCTGGACAGCCGGGACCTGACCGGCTTTGTGGATGGCACCGAGAACCCCACCGGCAGCCACCGTCGCCAGGTGGCTCTGGTCGGGGCGGAAGACGCCGCTTTTGCCGGGGGCAGCTACATCCACACCCAGCGTTACGTCCACAATATGCCGCTGTGGGAGCGCCAGTCCCTGAAGACTCAGGAAGACACCATTGGCCGCACCAAGGTGGAGAACGTGGAGTACCCCAGCGCGGCCAAGCCGGGCTTTGCCCACATCAAGCGGGTTAACCTGAAGTACGAGGATGGCAGCAGCATGGAGTTGCTGCGTCAGAGCATGCCGTACGGCAACATGCAGGAGCAGGGCCTGTTCTTTATCGCCTGCTGTAAGACGCCGAAGCACTTCACTGAGCAGCTGAAGTCGATGATCCACGGCGACGGCGAGCACTACGACCACCTGCTCAAGTTCACCCAGGCGGTCAGCGGTGCGGCGTTTTTCGCCCCATCCATCGATTTCCTCGAGCAGGCCGCCGGCCTGTAACCCCCGCGTCAACGCCCAACGCAAAACGCCCGGCCTAGGCCGGGCGTTGTTGTGTCGGGACCGTTCAGTCGTGGTAGTTGAACAGCGCCTTGACCGTCGCCTGAGTGTCCACAATCGCCTCGATGTGGCTTGGGGCGATGAAAATGGTGTCGTCACCGGCGATGGTGCCGAGGATCCCCTCCGCCTTCCCCATGGAATCCAGCAGGCGGGCGATCAACTGGGCGGCACCGGGACTGGTGCGCACCACGATCATCGCGCCGTTGTTGTCCACATCCAGCACCAGGTTGCGCAGCTGGGCATTGGCGGTGGGCACACCGAGCTCTGCCGGCAGGCAGTACACCATCTCCTGCTTGGCGTTGCGGGTGCGGACGGCGCCGAATTTGCTCAGCATCCGGGAGACTTTGGACTGGTTGATGTTGCTGAAGCCGGCGGCCTGCAGCGCGGCCACGATCTCGCCCTGAGAGCCGAAGCGTTCCTCTTTCAGCAGGGACTTGAAGGCGCGGACCAGTTCTTCTTGTGCGTTGGCGTTTCTCATTGTCTTAATCGATTCTGCCGTTTGGACAGGGCCACTTTGAATAAGGCCTGCTTAAAAAGCAAGTGATATTCACATCATAGGAATAAAAATGCACCGATTGCGATTCAGTGACACCAACTTATTCCTGAATGTGATGACGGCGTGGGCAACCGTCCTTGGTCGCATTGCCATCAGAATTGGCTTTGGGTATTGTTGGCGCCAGTTGGAA
>CAZWED010000303.1:0-4115 GCA_964632645.1 uncultured Ferrimonas sp.
ATGCGGAGCATGGCAAGAAAAACGAGCAGGTCAAAAAGATCACCGTTTCCATCCCTCTGAAAGTACTCAAAATTCTGACTGACGAGCGCACCCGCCGACAGATCGGCAACCTGCGTCACGCCACCAACAGTGAGTTGCTGTGTGAGGCGTTCCTTCACGCCTACACCGGCCAGCCGCTGCCGGAAGACGAGGATCTGCGGAAGGACAAGCCTGACGGCATCCCCTCCGAAGCGCGCCGCATGATGGAAGCGCTGGGGATTGACTGGGAACACCTGGACGATTGATCCTGAAAAAAGCCTGCGACCGCAGGCTTTTTTCTTTTTTTCCGATGAACGAGGCGACGGTTTGGATTTGAGCCTGCTCGGGGTTCTGGCCGTGGTCACTTTGGGTGCCGCGGTTCAGGGTGCCATTGGTTTCGGACTGGCGGTGGTGGTCACCCCCATCCTCTACATGATCGATCCCCGCTGGGTTCCCGCGCCCATCATTCTGATGGGCATGACCCTGTCCATTCTGACCATGCTGCGCACCCGGGCCCGACTGGATGTCGGGGTACTGGCGCCGGCCTTGCTGGGCCGCATTCCCGGCGGGATCCTGGGCACCTACCTGCTGGTGGTGGCGTCGGCGGACTGGCTGGGGCTGGGCATCGGCCTGATTGTGCTGACCGCGGTGCTGCTGACGGTGAAGAAGTTCTCGGTTCCCGTCACTTGGGCCAACCTGTTCTGGGCGGGCAACCTGTCCGGTGTGTTCTCCGCCATCGCGGCCATTGGCGGCCCGCCGATGGCGCTGCTGCTGAACCACCACCACAGCGCGGCCCAGATGCGTCAAACCCTGTCGAGTTTCTTCCTGTTCAGCTGCATCATCGCGCTGGTGTTGCTGGCGCTGGCGGGCGAGCTGAGACAAGCCGATTTTATCCGGGCCTTCTGGCTGTTGCCGCCAACCACCCTGGGCTTTGCCATCGGGGACCGGCTGGCGGGACGAATCGAACCGGAGCGCCTGAAGGCGGCGACGCTGGTGTTGTGTGCGGTGGCTGGGGTCCTGTTGATTGGCCGCTCACTCAGCGCCCTGCTCAACGGGTAACTCCGCTCCCGGGCGCCACGAGCGTAAAGTGCCGCTCCCCCCTGACGTCCACCGCGCCGGGCTGCCATCCCAGGGCCAGGTAGAACCCTTCGGCCCGGGTGCCCACGTCGGTGGAGAGGGTGATCACTTTCGCGCCCCTGGCAAACAACCAGTCTGTGGCGTGCTTCAGCAGGGCCTTGCCCAGCCCGCGTCCCTCGTAGGCCGGGTCGATAAACAACGCCCAGATGCTGTCATCCTCACCGTCGGCCACGGCAAACCCCGCCACCGTATCGCCACACAACGCCACCCAGCCCTGCCCCCGTTCAGTCAGGAAGGTGGCGTACAGTTGCGGCGGGATGCGCCCAGGATCCGCCAACACGTTCTCCACCACCGCCAACCGGATGCGGGAAAGCTCAGGGATGTCCGCCAGGGTGGCGGGGCGGATCCGCACATCGGGATCCAGCCGCTTGCGCCAGTGTTCGTTGAAACGTCCTGCACCCAGAAACGCCGATGACATGGGAACCTCCTTACGCCTCTGCGGTATTCAGGTGAGTGCCGGGGCATGCAGTGCCAGGCGGTTGCCTTCGGAGTCCCGGATCAGCGCCCGGTAGCCGTGCGGCCCCAGCGGATGCACCGGCTGCAGCACCACCCCGCCCAGCGCCGTAACCTGCGCCACCGCTTCCCCCAGACGACCCGCCACATTCAGGTAGATCAGCACTCCGGTATCCGAGCCAATGGGTGCGGTGGTGGGCACCAGGCAGCCGCCGTTGCCCTGGTCATGCGCCAGCACCGCAAAATGGAAGTCCCCGGCCTCCTCGGGGTATACCGGCATACCCAGCACCCCCTCGTAAAAGGCGCAGGCCCGGTTCAGATCAGAAACCGGTATGTCGAACCAGACAGCACGGTTGTGGCGGGTATTGAAGTCGCTCATGGTGAAGTCCCTTTTCACTCGATGCGTCTAAGGTCTCAGAAAGCGGACCGATTGCAAAGACAGCAACGATTGGCTCAATACCTGGACGGCAGGGTCAGAAGTGCCACTGCAGGTACACCGTGTTGTAGTTGCTCCCCCCCTTGATGCGGCCAAACTGGGAGGCGGTTTCAAAGATGGAGCTGCGGTGGTGCAGGCTGTACCCCAGCCAGAGGGGGTCCAACGCCCGGACGCCGAACAGGTCTCCCAGGTTGGCGCCAAAGGAGACATCGAGGTAGTTCATCAGGTTGGAGGGCTGGTAGCCCTTTCGATCCATCTCAATCTGCTCGATGTAGGTGATGTCATCGACGTAGGACAGCCCCTCCGCCACCCCGATGCGCCAGCGAATCGGCCAGCTGAAGTTGTAATACGCTTTCACCGCCAACACCCCTTCGTAGATGGGGTCCTGCACCGCCGAGCTGTGGTGGTAGACAAAGCCGGGGGTGAAGTAGAGGTCCAGCGGCAGCCCGAACAGCGACTGAGTCAGCGGCAGCCCCCAGAACAGGGAGGTCAGCTGGTTGCCGTAGGGGTCCTCCACCCAGTTGCCGGAGAGGATGTCGCCCATGTTGGATTCGGTCGCCCAGCCGTGCGCCACCCGCACGTAGTGCCCCTCAAGTGACTCAAAGCGCCACGGCTGTCCACGGTTGGCCGGTTCCGGGAAGAAGCCGAAACCGATAAAGGTTTCCACGTTGAAGCGGGAATCCAGCGTGGGCAGATCCTTCAGTTCGTTGCTCAGCACCGACAACTGGGCATTGCCCATCAGGTAGAGGTTGCGCCAGACGTGGTAGCGCAGCTCCACGCCCGCGGTGCCACCCACATCGGCGTCCGCCTCCACCAGATTGAGGCCGTAGTAGCGGCTGTTGAACTGCTCGGAGCGCCAGTCGATCTGCAGCGTCGGGCGGATCTCCAGCGCCCCCTCCTGATGATGGAAGCCGTAACGGAAGTGGCCGTAGCTGCGCCCGCTGCCGTCGCTCAGGATCTCGGCATCCAGGAACTCGTTGGGGCGGGGGATGTAGCGGTAGCGCAATCCGGTATCGAAGCTGTCTTCGCGGATGGCGTTCTGGAACTCCTGGGGGATGTCGAAGAAGCGGTATCGGCTGAACAGGGTGGCCTGGTGGGCCTCGCCATTCCAGAGGTGAACGCCCGCTTCCAGTCCGTGCAGGTAAACGCGCTCGGTGTGGAAGAACATCAGCGGGGTCATGTCCATCACCTGGTCCACTTCCGTGGCATAGGGGATGTCCGCATAGCGCGCCCCGATGGCGAGCCCCCAGGCCGGTTGCGGTTCGCTGCCCGGCACCGCCAGGGCGGGCAGGCTGATAAGGGCGGTGAACAGGGCAGGGATCCGTCGGCTCATGGCATGGGCTCCAGAGGTGATTGTTTTTATTGAAGACGCAAAAAGCCCGCTTTCGCAAGCGGGCTTTGGGATCCTGCCTGATTCCGGTCAGGCTGGCAGCGTAAATCGGGCCGGGTGTCAGGCTTCGTTCATGTAGCCTTCCGGCAGGGCTTCCACGCCCGCCACACCGGACTCGATGGCCGCCTCGGCCACCGCCTTGGCAACCCGCGGCAGCAGGCGCGGGTCCATCGGCTTCGGCAGTACGTAGTCGACGCCGTAGCTCATGGATTCCACCTGGTAGGCGTCCAGCACCACCTGGGGCACCGGCTCTTTCGCCAGTTCACGAATGGCATGCACCGCCGCCACTTTCATCTCGTCATTGATGGCGCTGGCGCGGGCATCCAAAGCACCGCGGAACAGGAAGGGGAAGCAGAGGACGTTGTTCACCTGGTTGGGGTAGTCACTGCGACCGGTGCCCATGATGATGTCCTGACGGGCGGCAAACGCCACTTCCGGACGGATCTCCGGGTCCGGGTTGGAGCAGGCGAAGATCACCGGCTTCTCCGCCATCAGCTTGATGTCTTCCGCAGACAGCACGTCCGGACCGGACACGCCGACAAACACGTCGGCATCGGCAATCACATCCTGCAGGGTGCGCTTGTCGGTGTTGTTGGCGAACAGCTGCTTGTACTGGTTCAGGTCCTCACGACGGGTGTGGATCACGCCCTGCCGATCCAGCATGTAGATCTTCTCACGCAT
>CAZWED010000304.1:0-4097 GCA_964632645.1 uncultured Ferrimonas sp.
CGATGGATAACAGGCGTTGCTTCATTACTTCTTGTCCTCTTTGGGGTTGGCTGCCCGCGTGCAGGTTAGGGGCAGTTCAAAAGTCCGTTTGTAAGCAGTGCGTTAAACTGCCTAAACCAGAAATCGTGAAGTTGGCGGCAGTTTGTCACGACAAATTCACCAAGTAACGCAAAACGGCTTAGGAGTTTGATCTTGCTCACTTTTGAATGAAATTGTTTTGTGAACTGCCCGGTTTGTGATCCCCCATACACTTCAGAGGGTTGTCAGGCCAGAATGTGTGCAATATGGTGGTCGATTCGCCTCTCCCGGGCCCTTGGCGACCGCCGCTCAGCTGCTATAATCGCGGCCATTTTCGCCACTGGAACGCCTTTCATGAACGACGCCTATCTGCAACGCTTTGGCGGTATTGGCCGCCTCTATGGGCAGAACGCCCTGAGTGCCTTCTCCCGGGCCCACGTCTGCGTGGTGGGGATAGGTGGCGTGGGTACCTGGGCCGCCGAAGCCCTGGCCCGTTCCGGCATTGGCCAGATCACCCTGATCGATCTGGACGACATCTGCACCACCAACACCAACCGCCAGATCCACGCGCTTGCCCACACCGTGGGGCAGTCCAAAGTGGCGGTCATGGCGCAACGGATCCGCGACATCAATCCGGACTGCGTCGTCAATGAGGTGGAGGAGTTTGTTGACCTCGACAACCTCGACGAGGTGCTGCCACAGGGGCTGGATTACCTGGTGGACTGCATTGACGCGGTGAAGCCCAAGGCGGCGCTGATCGCTCACTGCAAACGCCGCAAGATCCGCATCGTTACCGTCGGTGGCGCCGGTGGCCAGCTGGACCCAACCCGGGTGCAGGTGTGCGACCTGGCCAAAACCTACCAGGACCCGCTGGCCGCTAAGGTGCGCAACCTGTTGCGGCGTGAGTACCAGTTTTCCAAGAATCCCAAGCGCCGTTTCCAGGTGGAGTGCGTGTTCTCCGATGAGCAGCTGCGTTACCCCGGTGCCGATGGCAGCGTGTGCCTGACCAAGGCGGGCGCCGAGGGCCCGAAAGCGATGGATTGTTCCAGCGGTTTTGGCGCGGTGACGCCGGTGACCGGAACTTTCGGGTTTGTCGCCGCCAGCCGGGTGTTGCTGAAGCTGGCGGAACGGGCCAACGCACCGACCCAGTGAGTCCCGGGCGGCGATCGGTTACACTCGCAGTAAGGTATTGTTAATTCGGGTGTAAAGGGATGATTGCCGCAGGCCTTCTGGTATTGGCGTCCGCGTCGGGGCTGCATCCGATGCTGGGTGATACCGCGCCGGAGCCCGCCACCGAGGCTGTGACGGCGGCGCCGGCGCCAACGGATCCTCCCCTGCCGCAGGACCCCCTGCTGGATGCGGACAAGCGCTGGTACGACAAAGCGCACGACCTGCTTTCCAGCTCTGCCCAGGACAGTGCCCTCTGGTTTGATGACTTCTTCGGGCCCAGCGAGGAAGCGGACCAGGCCTCCAGTCATTTTCGTCTGCGCTTGCAACAGCGCGTTTTCGAGCGGGAACCGAACGAGTTTAAAGCCCGGGTTTCCGCCTCCTACTACCTGCCCAATACCGAAAAGCGGCTGAAGCTGCTGGTGGAATCGGACCCCGACAGCGAACTCACCGAAGTGCGGGATGAAAGTTCGGAAGAGGCCGATTCCGGGTTCCGCGCGGCCCTGCGCTGGACCCCGTTGGATTACCGGGCCTGGGACCTCTCCTTTGACCTGGGGATCACTCTGGATTCCGGGCTGGATCCCTTTGCCCGCACCCGGGCCCGCTATTACCACAGCCTCGATGATCGCACGGTGGTCAAGTTGTCGCAGGAACTGAAGGTGGAAGCGCAGGATGGCTGGAGCGAAACCTCAAGGGTGACGGTGGAGCGGATCCACTCCGCCTCCGGCTACCGCTTGCACGGTCGCGCCAAGTACGGAGAGGAAACCGAGGGGTTGGAGTGGAGTACCACCCTGGTGCGGGCCGAGCGGCTTAACGCGGTTTCCGCCCTGGCCACCTTCCTGACCATATCGGGCCGAACCCGGGACGAGGAGGAGCAGAGCGAGATCTACCGGTTGGGAGCCAACTACCGGCGTAACTTCTTGCGCAGCTGGCTCTATTACGAGGTGGAACCCCAGCTGACCTGGCCGCGCAAATACGATTACGCCACCAATCTGGAGCTGCGCCTGACGCTGGAAGTGCAGTTTGGCCAGCGCAGCGACGGTCGCCCGGGCGATCGTTAAGCGGCGTGGGCCCGAATCGCCTGCACCACGGCATTGAGGCCGCTGGTCCGGGAGGGACTGAGGTGGTCGGCCAGGCCCAATTCGGTAAACCAGCCATCCAGATCAACCTGGCCCAACGCTTCGGCCGTTAAGCCGTTGCAGGCGGTCAGCACCAGGACCAGCAGGCCACGGACAATGCGCGCTTCCGAGTCCGCCAAAAAGTAGTGACGTCCCTCGATTTCGGCATGGTAGAGCCAGGTGGCACTTTCACAGCCCGCCACTTCGGCCTCCGACTGATGCAGTGCCGCGTCCAGGGGGGCCATACGGCTGCCCAGCTTCATCAGCAGGCGATAACGCCCCTGCCAGTGCCCCTGTGCCTTCAGTTCGGCATCCAGTTCATTCCGGGTAAGTTGCTGCCCTAACGGGTTGCCGAGGAACAGCGCGTCAGTGGGATTCATCATGGAAAAACGCTCTCATATCGCGAACCGCATCGACAAAGGCGTCGATCTCTTCCGCCGTATTGTACGCGGCAACGGACACCCGGCAGGTGCCTTTGACTTTCAGGGCTGCCATCAGGGGCTGGCAGCAATGGTGACCGCAGCGCACCGCGATGCCGGCCTGGTCGAGCCATACCCCCACGTCCTGGTGATGTTCCCCCTCCAGATTGAAGGCCAGGGCGCCGGCGTTGTCCTCGAAGGCGCTGTACAGAGTGACGCCATCGATGGCGGAGAGGCCGTTGCGGGCCCGCTCCAGCAGCACTGACTCGTGGGCCGATAAGGCGGCTCTGTCCTGTGCCATCAGCCACTCTGCCGCGGCACCCAGGCCGATCACTTCCGCGATGGCGGGGGTGCCGGCTTCAAACTTAAAGGGCAGGGTGTTGAAGCTGCTCTGCTCAAAGCTGACTTTGTGGATCATCTCCCCGCCAAACTGATAGGGGGGCATCGCGTCCAGCAGGGCCGTTTGCCCCCACAACACGCCGATCCCGGTCGGGCCATACATCTTATGGCCGGAGAAGGCGTAGAAGTCGCACCCCAGCGCCTGCACGTCCACCGCTTCGTGGCCGACGGCCTGGGCGCCATCCACCACGGTCAGGGCGCCCGCCGCCTTGGCCAGCGGCAACCAGCGGGAGAGCGGAGTCCGGGCGCCCAGGGCGTTGGCGATCTGGGTCAGGATCACCACCTTGGGGCCGTTCGCCAACAGGGCCAGATAAGCGGCCTCGTCGAGCCGTCCCGCAGCGTCCAGCGGTATCGGGCAGAGCCGCGCACCGGCTTTCAGGGCCGCCTGCTGCCAGGGCACGATGCTGGCGTGGTGCGCCCAGGTGTCGATCAGCACCGTGTCCCCGGCCTGCAACACCTGACCGCCCAGGCTGCTGGCCAGCAGATTCATCGCTTCGGTGGTGCCCTTGGTGAAGATCACCGACGTCCGTTGCGGGGCATGGATAAAGCGGGCCAGGCTGTCGCGGGCCGCCTCAAAGGCGCGGGTGGCACGGGCGGATAAACGGTGTGCGCCCCGGTGCACATTGGCGTTGTCCTGCTGGTAGAAGTGATCCATCGCTTCCAGCACCGCGCGCGGTTTTTGCGTGGTGGCGGCGTTGTCGAGGTAGATCAATCCTGGTTGTTTCAACGCGGGAAACTGATCACGCAGAGTATCCAGGCTCATGGCGCAGGGGGCTCCTTTTGACGCTGCAAAAGCGCCAATTTTATCACTTACACATCGTTGTACGTATCGACTTTCGGCGCTGCTAACGGGCAAGGGCATTGGGTGTGAGGGTTCCGGTCTGTCCGTTTTAGCGACAACCGGTGAAGCAAAGGGAGCTCTGAAAGGTATGCTGCAGTTGGCATAAATTCAATGAAAATAGGAACGGTGGCCATG
>CAZWED010000305.1:0-4094 GCA_964632645.1 uncultured Ferrimonas sp.
GTCAAACTGGAAGACTTTACCGACACGGATCTGCTGGGCTCTGAAATCAACCTCGTTGGCCAGATCAACATGGGGGACAGCGACTGGAACTGGTACGGACAGGTCTTCAATAAGCAAAAGCCGGTGTGGTCCGAAACCAACACAACCCTGGGCATCAGCCACGACAAAACGTGGGACAGCGGTTGGTATACCCAGGTCGCCCTGGCGGGCCATATCGTCACCTCTGACTACGCACATTTTGGCTTTGATGCCAACGGCTTTAACGGCGGTTACGTCTGGCTGATGACCAGCAAAACCTTTGACATCAAAGGGCACGCTCTGACGTTGGGCTGGTGGCAGGAACACTTCTTCGCTCGAGATGACCAGTACCTCATTGTTTCCGGTGACATCGAAGATCACGGGTTCAATGGCCAGCTCACGCTTCGTTACCACATCGCCAATACCGGACTGTCCGCAGCGCTTCAATACCGCTATGCCCAGAACAACCTGGGTAAAGAGGGCTATCACGACGGCGTCTTCTACTCCCTGCAATACAACTTCTGAACCTTCAAACTGAATAGAGAGATATGAACATGAAAAAGACCATGCTAGTAACGGCCGTCGCACTGGGCCTGATGAGTGTCAATGGGCCCGCCTTGGCTGGAAGCAACGGCGATGATTGGGCCGATAAGTACCTCACCACCGTGCAGACTCAGGGCGAGATAGGCATCGTGAAGGTTAACCCTTACGATTTCGCCCCCTTGACCGCCATCATCGACCTGAATGGCTTCACCATCTCCGACGTAAAGGTACGCATTGAGCCCAAGAAAGGGGGCGTACCCATTGAGTACGCCGTCAGCGAAGTGGCTCTGACTACCCATAACGGTGTGCCGGTTTTTGGCTTGTATCCCGATTACGAAAACACCGTGCACGTGGAGTACGTGAAAAACGGCAAAGCGATCAAAGAGGACTACAAGATCAGGACCGCGCCGCTGAAGCCTCTGTTGTTTGATGGCCAGGTACGTACGTTCCCGGAAGTGCAGCCAGTGAAAGTGGATAAGAAGTTCAAAGATCGCCTCTACCTGGTGAACCACCTGGGGGCTGATGAAGGCACCGTAGGCTGGGATAACTATCCGGTGGTTTTTGTTGCCGATACCACGGGTGAGATCCGCTGGTACATGGACTGGGATGCCGTCTACGACCAGGACACCACCAAGGGCATCGCCATGGGCTTCCACCTCTCTGACAATGGCGAACTGTATTGGGGTCAGGATCACTACTACGCTCGCTACGACATGTTGGGCCGCAAAGTGTTCAAGCGTGACATGCCCCGTGGCTTTACCGGCTTTTCCCACGCCATGTTGGAGATGCCTAACGGCCACTACCTGCTGCGCGTCGCAAAGGAGAAGTACCTGCGCGAAGACGGCAAGCGCATCGACACCGTACGCGACCACGTGATCGAAGTAGACCAGAGCGGAAACGTGGTGCACGTATGGGACTTCAACAAGATTTTCGACAACATGCGTGACGATCTGCTGACGGCTCTGGATTCCGGCGCCGTCTGCCTGAACGTCGATGAAAGCCACGCAGGCGAAACCCTGGACATCGAGCCGGACGCGCCTTTTGGTGACCTGCCTGGCGTGGCCGCCGGTCGGAACTGGGCCCACATCAACTCCATTGACTATGACCCCAAAGACGACACCATCATCGTGTCCATGCGTCACCAGGGCACCGCCAAGGTGGGTCGCGACGGCGAGGTGAAATGGATTCTGGCCGCCAACAAGGGGTGGGGCGAACTGTCCGACAAAGTGCTGACCCCGGTGGACCGCAAGGGCAAGCCGCTGGATTGCGACAGCAACGGGCGCTGTGCCAATACCGATTTCGACTTCCCGTGGACCCAGCACACGTCCTGGCTGACCAGTCGCGGAACCCTGGTTTCTTTCGATAACGGTGATGGCCGTCATTTCGAGCAGCCCGCCATGCCGACCATGAAGTACAGCCGTGGCGTGGAGTACCGCATCGACGAAGAGAAGATGACCGTCGAGCAGACTTTTGAATACGGTAAGGAGCGAGGCTACGAGTGGTACTCGCCCATCACGTCCAACATTGAATGGCGCGAAGACAAGGACACCTTCTTTATCTACTCCGCGTCGGCTGGCCTGTTCACCGGTGAGCCCGGCAAGCACTTCATCAACGAGGTGACCGAAGACGGGAAAGTGAAGGTCGAACTGACGGTGAACTCCATGGCTAAGACCGAGCCGTCTTACCGGGCTCTGATTGTTGAACCGGGCAACCTGTTCTAACCCGAACTTTTCATCACCCCCTCTTTAAGGCCCTCCACGGGGGGCCTTTTTTATGTCTTGATTCTCCATCTTGTCACTGTCTGCGAATCCACGGCGTCGTCTGTCCTGCCGTCAGTGCGTGCGCCTGACATCCGCAATGATGTTGCGATCGGTTTTTTAACAAGCCAACCTGGGAAAAAATCCATTAGGGCTCCATAAGAACAACGATTGCGCGTTAATTGGGCGAAAAGTGAGGAAAAACAAGGCGCATTGAAGTTTTCGGAAAATATCGCTTTACTTCCACCCTGGGAAAGCCAATAATGGCCTCGCTCTGTTGTTCAGAGTTATTCAATGCAAGATCAAGTTAAGTAAGCCCTCAGAATACCGCGTTACCGTTGTTTCCTCAGTGTTTCCCTTCGCTTTATTAAATCATTAAATAATTCAAGATTTCAGCGCTTCGCACTTTCTTTGCGATCAACTTTATTTAATTTTATAAGGGACACATTATGTCTAACACTAATAAAGCAACCGGTTCTGTAAAATGGTTTAACGAAGACAAAGGTTTTGGCTTCCTGAGTCAAAGCAACGGTGGTCCGGATGTCTTCGTTCATTTCCGCGCAATTGTTTCTGACGGTTTCAAGACTCTGGCCGAAGGTCAGCAAGTCAGCTTCGACATTGAGCAAGGCCCGAAAGGTCCTCAAGCTTCCAACGTGGTTGTTATTTAATTAACTGCGTCACCAGATTCGAAAAAGCCCCGCTGTCCAGCGGGGCTTTTTTTATGGCGTAACGCGCTGCTTTGACCGCTTTCTCGGCCATTGAGGCCTCCTGGCGCGTCCCTCCAAAAAAAACGGCACCGATGGGTGCCGTTTCTGTTTCCGTTCCGTCAGCCGTCACTTCAGCATCGGTTTGAGGAACCGTGCGGTGTGGGAGTCGGCGCATTCCGCCACCTGTTCCGGGGTGCCGGTGACCAGGATGGTGCCGCCGCCGGAGCCGCCTTCGGGTCCGAGGTCGACAATCCAGTCGGCGGTTTTGATCACATCCAGATTGTGCTCAATCACCACCACGGTGTTGCCGTGATCCCGCAGGCGGTGCAGTACGTCCAGCAGCATCTGGATATCCTGGAAGTGCAGGCCGGTGGTCGGCTCATCCAGAATGTAGAGGGTCTTGCCGGTGTCGCGCTTGGACAGCTCCTTGGCCAGTTTGACCCGCTGCGCCTCACCGCCGGACAGGGTGGTGGCGCTCTGGCCCAGCCGGATGTAGGAGAGGCCCACGTCCATCAGAGTTTGCAGTTTGCGGGCGATGGCGGGCACCGCATCAAAGAACTCCCGGGCTTCCTCGACGGTCATCTCCAGCACCTCATGGATGCTCTTGCCCTTGTAGTGCACTTCCAGAGTTTCCCGGTTGTAGCGTTTGCCTTTGCACTGGTCACAGGGGACGTACACGTCCGGCAGGAAGTGCATCTCCACCTTGATGACCCCGTCGCCCTGGCAGGCTTCGCAGCGCCCCCCCTTGACGTTAAAGGAGAACCGGCCGGGCTTGTAGCCGCGGGCGCGGGATTCCTGTGTGCCGGAGAACAACTCCCGGATCGGGGTAAAGATCCCGGTGTAGGTGGCGGGGTTGGAGCGCGGCGTCCGGCCAATCGGGCTTTGGTCGATGTCCACTACCTTGTCGCAGTGGTCCATGCCCACCACCGATTTGTAGGGGGCGGGCTCGTCCACGGTGGCGCCGTTCAGCTCCCGATGGGCAATCTTGTAAAAGGTGTCGTTGATCAGGGTGGATTTGCCGGAGCCGGAGACGCCGGTGACGCAGGTCATCAGGCCAACCGGAATAGTC
>CAZWED010000306.1:0-4091 GCA_964632645.1 uncultured Ferrimonas sp.
CGCGGATGACACTCGATGCTGATGTTGTCCAGTACCCAGTCGTAGAGACGACGGTTGTCCTGGAACTCCAGCGTACACAGGGAGTGGGTGATCCCCTCCAGCGCATCGGAGATGCAGTGGGTGAAATCGTACATCGGGTAGATGCACCACTTGTCGCCGGTCTGGTGGTGGTGGGCAAACTTGATGCGATACAGCACCGGATCACGCATCACCATAAAGGAAGACGCCATGTCGATCTTTGCCCGCAAGCACGCGGTGCCTTCGGCAAATTCGCCATTTTTCATCTTTTCGAACAGCGCCAGGTTCTCCTCGACACTGCGGTCGCGGTAAGGGCTGTTCTTACCCGGCTCTTTCAGGGTGCCACGGTATTCGCGGATCTCGTCCGGGCTCAGTTCGTCGACGTAAGCCAGGCCCTTCTCGATCAGCTCAACGGCATAACCGTGCAGGGTATCGAAATAGTCGGAGGAATAGCAGACTTCGCCATCCCACTGGAAACCCAGCCACTGGACGTCACGCTTGATGGACTCGACGTACTCAATGTCCTCTTTCACCGGGTTGGTGTCATCAAAACGCAGGTTGCACTTGCCCTGGTAATCCTTGGCGATGCCAAAGTTCAGACAGATGGACTTGGCATGACCAATATGCAGGTAGCCGTTCGGCTCCGGCGGAAAACGGGTATGCACACTGGTGTGCTTCCCGGAGGCCAGATCCTCGTCAATGATATTGCGGATAAAGTTGCTGGGACGAACCTCGGTGTCCGGCTGGCTCATGCGCATCCTCTTGGGCTTGGGGGGTCGATCAAAAGCGGTATGGTGCAACAACTTCCCAAGCGTAGCAACTGCAAGATGAAGCGGCTGAGACAGGGGGCGATAATCCGCGCCCACAAAGGGGATCCCCGCCCGGCCGGACCGGGCAAATTGTGTGCAATTCGCCCTTGTTGCCCGGGCGGGCCGCGCCCCAACGCACCGCATAAAAAAAGCAGCGTCACTGCGCTGCTTTTTCGTTGACCGATAACGGCAGGGCTTAGCCGTTACTCGTGAATGATCACCGGGATGTCGCCGGCACCACGCTGTTGTTGCTGCCCCACTTTACGCAGGCCAAAGAACACGGCACTCAGCAGGACGCCAAACCCCAGCAGGTAGCCGATGGCACCCAGGCCGAAGGTGGCAAACTGGTAGAACAGGGTTGAGGTGGCGTACGCGACCCCAAAGGTCCACACCGCGGCAAACATCGCCCAACGACCGCCGTATTCCTGAGCCATGGCCCCCATCACCGCCACACAGGGGGTGAAGAGCAGAATGAACAGCAGGTAAGCGAAGGCGGCGGCACGGGAACCGAAGCCCTGCTCCAGCTTGGCGAGACTGCCGGTTTCAAAACCAAACTCATCCGCCATGCCCGCCACGTCGTGCACATCACCAATCTGCAGGCCCAGCGGGTCGGAGATTTCGATGCCCAGCAACGCTTCCGGGATGGTGGCCAGTGCTTCGTTAAAGCTGGCCAGCAGATCCCATTCACCCGCTTCTTCGTCGCTGCCCTGGCTGTACAGGCTGCTGAGGGTGCCCACCACCGCCTCTTTGGCAAAGATGCCGGTGATGATGCCCACGGTGGCCGGCCAGTTGTCCTGCTCGATGCCCATCGGGGCAAAGGCGGGCGTCACCACCTGAGAAGTCACGGCCAGCAGAGAGCTGTCGGTGTCTTCATGGCCGATGGTGCCGTCGGTGCCCATGGTGTTGAGGAAGCTCAGCAGCGTCACCACCACCACGATCACTTTACCGGCGCCCAGCACAAACTGGCGGGTGCGCTGCCAGGTACGGGACAGGATTTGACGCAGGGTCGGCAACTCGTAGTCCGGCAGCTCCATCACAGTGGTGCCGCTGGCGCCGGGCAGCAGGATGTGACGCAGCATCAGACCGGTCAGCACCGCCATCACGATGCCCACGAGGTACAGCAGGAACACCAGGTTCTGGCCGTTGTCCGGGAAGAACGCGGTGGCAAACAGCGCGTAAACCGGCAAACGGGCACCGCAGGACATAAAGGGGGCCATCATGCCCGCCATGATGCGCTGGCGGCGCAGCTCCAGGGTGCGGGTTGCGGTAATGGACGGCACGTTGCAGCCAAAGCCGACAATCAGCGGCACAAACGCTTTACCGGGCAGCCCCAGCTTCTGCATAGCACCTTCAACCACGAACGCCGCACGGGCCATATAGCCGGAGGTTTCCAGGATGCCCAGGGCAACAAACAGGAAAGCCACAACCGGAATAAAGGTGGCCACGGTCTGGATACCGGCACCAACGCCATTGGCCAACAGACCGATCAACCAGCCCGGCGCGTTAATGGCCTCCAGCGCCAGCGCCACGCCGTCGACAAAGATGGCGCCTGCCATGATGTCGAAGAAATCGATGAAGGCGCTGCCCACGTGGATGGCAAACATAAAGGTGAGGTACATCATCAGCAGGAACACCGGAATACCGGCTACCGGATGCAGCACCCACTTATCCAGGCGCTCGCTCAGGCTCGGCGCTTCGCTGCGCCGGTGCGCGGCGGTGTCGAGCAGGTTCGCTACCCACTGGTGACGCGCAGAGGCGATGATGTTGAGCCAATCGTGGCTGCGGCTCATCAGCTGCATCAGGCTTTCGTGGCGGGGTTCGTGGAGCAGCGGTTCCACCACTTCACCGTAAGGCACCTTCAGCGGTGCCGGCTTTGACTGGGCCAACAGGGTGCCGATCGCCTTCAGCGCCTTCTCTTTGTCCGCGCTCTGGCGGGCTGAGAGGGCCACCACGGGGCAACCCAGCTGTTGTTCAAGCGTGGCCAGGTCCACATCCAGGCCGGCCGCGCAGGCGGCGTCCCACTTATTGAGCACCACCACCATCGGCACACCCAGCTCACGAAGCTGCAGTGTCAGGTACAGGTGGCGCGACAGCTGGGTGGCGTCGATCACGTTCATCACGCCATCATACTGCCCATTCAGCAGCGCCTGCTGGGAAACGGCTTCATCTTCCGGGCCACTCTGGGCCGGCGTCAGATCGTAGAGACCGGGCAGATCCATCAGTTGGATGGACTCACCGTTAATTTCCAAAGAGCCCAGGCTCTCGGCGACGGTAACCCCCGCCCAGTTGCCCACCTTGGCCTGACCGCCGGTCAGCGCATTAAACAGGGTGGACTTGCCGGAGTTGGGCAGACCGACGGACAATAGCGTCTTAGCCATGTTGAACCTCGACCTCTACCTGCTGGGCCAGTTGATGATTGAGACACACAGAGGCGCCCGCCAGCTTCAGCTGAATGGAGCGCCCCAGCGGTGCACGGCGCACCAGTTGCACCTGGCAACCCGGTGCCAGCCCCATGGCCGCCAGTTTCAGTTGAGTTGCCGGCTCCAGACCATTGGCCTGAAACTGCGCGACGCGGCCTCGCTGGCCATTTACCATTTCCGCTAAGGTCATAAATCACCAAATGCTAATCAGTCTCATTTAGGTTGAGTATACTCCGGCTTCAGACAAAAAGTTTGCGTTAGATCCAACTTCCGTCGATGAGTTACCCAGGAATGATGATCTTTGTGAACCGGCAAAAAAACCTCCCTTTGTGGCGAATTTTTTTCATTTCCGAATGACGGGCAAAAAAAAGCCCCCGCTTGGCGGGGGCTTCTTCTTTGGATTCGCTTACTTGGCGCGATCGTGGGCGATCTTACCAGCGTGGCAGTCGATGCAGGTCTTGCCCATCTTGTCCATGCGCTGGTGCATGTTGGCGGCCATCTTCTTCTGCTTGTCGAAGTTCATGCGCTCAACATCGTGGCAGTTGCGGCACTCACGAGAATCGGTCGCGCGGAAACCTTCCACGATACGAGCCTGCATCTCTTTCTTGTGCTCAGCGTAGGCTTCAGGGGTGTTGTAGTCGCCCTTGATCTGCCAGTACACCTCTTTCATGGCGGTGATCTTACGCCACATCTTCGGCACGAACTCTTTGGCTACGTGACAGTCGGCGCAGTTCACAACCATACCGCTGCGGCTGGAACCGTGTACGCTTTGCTTGAACTCTTCCTGGGCGTAGGAAGGCACGTGACAGTTCACACAGAACGCGTCAGTGCTGGTGGCATGGAT
>CAZWED010000307.1:0-4084 GCA_964632645.1 uncultured Ferrimonas sp.
ATGGCCTCATCTCCACTGTCTCGCCGTTGCCATCAAGATGCTCGGCGATGCGCTGGCAGATTTTGTGGGTTTGGCCAAACTGGCTGGCGTAGATCAGGAGGGTTTTGCTCAAAGGCCACCTCGCTTCCATTTCAAGTTGTTCTCTATCTTAGAGCAGTGTGCTCACGTCCGATATGACCAAGCTCACCTTGTTAAAGTTCGGCCCCGGGCGGGGCCTGTGGCACGTTTCGGGATCCCCGTCACTTTAGAGCGTTAATCGACCAAGCCGACGCTGGCAACGCCACAGCAGCACCGCCAGCCAACCCACCATCGCCACCACCATCCAGGCCGGCCCCAACGCCGCGTCGCGGAACAGGGAGAGGACGCCGGACACCGACTCATGGCCGATGGCGATCAGGTTGGTGAGGCGGAACAGGTCCACCGGATTCAGCAGGATCAGGCTGCGGACCCAGACGCCGCCCCACTGCCCCACCAACAGGCCGAGCAGCACCAGGTCGTACAACAGCACGAAGAAAAACCAGAGGGCAAACAGCTTGGCCGCCGCCCGCCCCTTGCTTTGCGCTCCGAGGCTGACGTAGTAACCCAGCGCGATAAACACCCAGCCCAGCAGAACGGCGGTAACAATAAAGCTGAGGTAGCCGAACAGGAGCCCGTCGCGATCCGACGACAGCACAAACACGATAAGGCCGGTCAGGCCAAACCCCAACAGGGCGGTCAGCGCCAGGATCCCGCCCTGGCCGAGGAACTTGCCCAGCAGGATCTGTCGACGGCAAAGGGGGTAGGACAGCATCAGCAACAGGGTGCCATCCTCACGCTCGCCGACAAAGCTGTCGTAGGAGAGCTGTATGGCAATCAGCGGGATCAACACCGCCGCCAGAGTTGCCAGGGCCGACAGGCTGTCCTGCCAGGCCCCCATCGCCAGACGGCCACTGGCGGCGGAGCCAAACAGCGCCAGCACCAGGGAGAGGGCAAAAAAGCTGGCGCTCAGGCTGAGCAACCAACGGTTACGAAGCCCGTCCATAAACGCTTTGCGGGCAATCACCAGAGTCGGGTTCATAGGGCCGCTCCCAGACAGGATTGATGATGGTGGTACACCTCCGGCAGGCTGGGGGCGGTGACGGTAAAGTCCAACAGGCCGTGCACACCGGTCAGTCGGGCGATGGCCCGGGTTTTCATTTCGGCGCTCACCCATAGACTCTGGCTGGCCTCATCCCAGTGCGGTGCCAGCAGAGCATCGCGGGTCACCCGGTCGGTCGGTTGCCCCAGCATAATGCGGGTTTTCAACCCAGCGGCCCGCCGCAGCGTGGCCAGATCACCGGACGCGAGCACCTGCCCCTGCGCCATGATCAGTGCCTGATCAAAATGGGGTTCGATCAGGGTCAGCTCGTGGGTGCAGACCACCACCGCACAGCCCCGCTGCACCTGCTGGTTCAGGCAGTGATAGAGGTAGGCGGAGGAGTTGGGGTCCAGTCCCACGGTCGGCTCATCCATCAGCAGAAGCCGGGGTTCACCGAGCAGGGCCTGGGCCAGGCCGAGGCGCTGGCGCATTCCCTTGGAATACTGTCCCACCGGGCGGCAGGCAAAGGGGGCCAGGTCCAACTCCGCCAGCAGTTCGCCGACGCGTCGCCGGTCCACTCCGCGCAGGTCGGCAAAGTAGCCCAGCAGCTCCTCGCCGGTCATCTGCGGATAGAGGCTGACCTGCTCGGGCAGGTAGCCAATGGCCATCTGCCGCCGTTGTTTCGGATCGGAGGGGATCCGTCCGAGTACCGACAAGGTGCCGCCGTCCGGACTGAGCAGGCCCAGGATCAGCTTCATCAGCGTGGTTTTGCCAGCGCCGTTGTGGCCCAGCAGCGCCATCATCTTGCCCGGAGCCAACTCGAAGCTGACCCCTTTAAGGGCCTGATGACCGCGATAAGATTTGCGCAGGTCGCGCGCATGGATGGCGACATCGTTCATGGACATCTCTCGTGCTTGGCGATCAGATCGCCGGTAGGGGGCATCATCATCGGGTGCAGATCCACCACACCGCCGGGCTGGTCGCCGCCTTGGCGGATCAGGTAGCGGATCACCTGCACCACGGGACTGTCGAGCAGGAAGCGGGCTTCCGGGTAGATCCAGAACAGGCGGTCCAGATCGTCATTGGGCACAAAGGGGCGATCGCCAATGCCGTCGTTGTTCAGGTCCCAGCCGTCGTAGCCGCTCCAGTAGTTGCCCAGACCGCAGTGGCTCCAGGTAACCGTGCGCTCACCCAGGTACTTCACCTGGACCTGGTTGTTGACAAAGGCGTTGCTGTAAAGGCGGTTGTCCTCACCCCCCAGCGCCATCATGATGCCGATCTCGCTGTTCTCGAAATGGTTGCGGAACACCTCGTTGTCGGAGGCGCCGTAAATGAACAGCCCTTTGCCTTCGCCGTCGAACAGATCCTGGCTGTCGGGGTTGCGCACATGGGCCACCCAGTTGCTCCATACCCGCGCGCCGAAGGTCATGTTGAGCAGAATCCCGAACTCCCGGGCGTTCTCCACCCGGTTGTCGTGCAGTTCTACCTGCTTGGAATCCATCAGGGCCCAGCCGCCCAACACATCCCGCGCTTCGTTGTCCCACGCGTTGATCTGCTCGGAGTACATCAAGTGCAGCGGGTACTGCTGCAGGCCCATGATGTTGTCCCAGACCCGGATCGATCGACTGGATTCGAGGTAAACGCCGTCGCGCACCTCGGTGATGTGGTTTCCGGAAACCGAGCCGTCCTGCACCTCGTGAAAGTGGATGCCATCACCGCGCAGCACCAGGGAGAGCGCGGGGTCGCCCTCAATGCGGTTTTGCCGGACGGTAATGTGACGGGCGCCGTCGGCACGGACTCCGAAGCCCTGCCCCACCAGACGGTTGTCTTCGATCAGCAGGTTTTGATGGCCGGGCATCACCTGGATGCCGGCGGTCTTGCCAAACAGGGCCTGGCCATAGCCGGTAATGTAGAGCCCGCGGACGGTCACGTCGGAGGCGTTGATGACCAGCACCGAGCCGCCCTGCCCTTCAAGGTGGGCGCCGCTCTGCCCCTTCAGGGTAATGGCCGTGGTGATGGTGAACTTGCCGGGGTAGCGCCCCGGGGCCAGTTCGATGGTATCACCCGCCCGGGCCTGGCTCAGCGCCGCAGTCAGGGCGTCGGCACTGTCTACGGCCATCGTTTTGGCCTGGGTGGGAAACAGGGCGCCCAGCAGGCACAGGGCCGCCAGGCGCGTGGCCAGATAGCGCATTCTTAGTGGCCCTTGTGACCACCCTGATGGCCACCTTTGTGGGCGTTCAACAGCTCCAGAGTGATCTCGTCAAAACGGAACAGACGCCCGCCAAACTCGTCGGCGAATGCCTGAGCAGACGCTTCACTGGCGAAGCTGGCCAGTGCCGGGCCCATGGCCGCCGGACGATCGGAACCGTAGACGTACCAGGCGTCCTCGGCGGTCACGAACTGGTCATTGGGGTGTTGCCAATCGTTGCCGCCCATGTCGTGGACCATCGCCTGAACCACCTGGCGGCCCTTATCCGGCTGCAGCACGAATTCGAACAGGTCACGGGTTGAACAGAACTTCAGTTGCTGGTCGCTGGTCAGGTTGGCCACCCCTTTCGGGCCGGGGTACCGCACCAGCACCATGCCGCAGAGGTGGCAACGGTCCTGCTGTTCAACGTGGGCTTGCACCTCGGCCACCTTGGCCTGGGGCTGGGAACAGGCCGCCATCAACAGAGCGGCAGACATCATCAACAATTTGCGCATAACAAAACTCCGAAACAACACAGCCGGGGGCGTTGCCCCCGGCAACTCCGAACTTACATGCCGTAGATCTGGCCGCCCATGAGCAGGAACAGACGCAGACACATCATGCCGCACACCACGCTGAAACAGGTGGCGTAGAACGCGCGGCCGGAATGGGCAAACTTCTGGCCAAAGGCGAAGTTAAACGCCAGCGGCAGAACAAAGCCCAGTCCAACCACACCACCCCAGAACAGCGCACCCCATACCCCTTCAGAGAAGGCGGCCATGGCAGCGTTGCTGACTGCATCGCCGAAGATCAGGCCGGAGAACAGCATGAAGATGAAC
>CAZWED010000308.1:0-4077 GCA_964632645.1 uncultured Ferrimonas sp.
GTTGTCTTTGGCAGTGCCATTGCTGTGGGTCATTGCGGCGTGGCTCAGGGTTGGTAAGCTGGGGAAATTCCTGTTCATTATTGGTCAGTTCTATGCAAAAGAGAATCGCACTATTGGGCGCTGTTGCGATGTTGGCGGGGTGCCAGAGCGGCGGCCCGGCCAGTTTCGCCCCCTATAGCTACTCGGCGCCGGACCAACACGTTGACAGTGAAAGCCTGGGGGCCGCCTCCGGCATCAGTTGCCAGCGTTACTGGCTCTACCTGCTGCCGGCGGGCGAGCCACCGTCAACCCAGGTGGCGCTGGAACGGGCCCTGGATTCCCGGGCCGGTACGGGCTTTCTGGTCAATATGACCGTGGAAACCCGGCTGGATGTGCGGTTCGGCTACATGGATGAGTGCATCCTGGTCCAGGGAGAAGCACATCGTCCCCGCTGACGCTCCGCCCCCTTTTTGGCCGTGTCCCACCTATACTGCGACGACCACGCTGGCGTCCCCGAACAAGGAGTGATGATGGAACTCTTATCCCAAACCGAAGTGTTTGACGGCTGGCTGCGTCGTTACCGCCACCACAGTGACGCGACCTCCACCGACATGGTGTTTGCGGTGTTTCTGCCGCCCCAGGTGATGGCCGCCCGGGTGCCGGTACTGTACTGGCTCTCCGGCCTGACCTGCACCGATGAGAACTTCTGCCAGAAGGCCGGGGCGTTTCGCCTGGCCGCGCAGTTGGGGCTGGCGATCGTCTGCCCCGACACCAGCCCCCGCGGGCTGGCGTTGCCCGGCGAGCATGACGAGTCGGACTTCGGCTCCGGCGCCGGGTTCTACGTGGACGCCACGGAGCCGCCCTGGTCGGATCATTACCGGATGTACGAGTACGTCACCGATGAACTGCCCTCGTTGGTGGAGATCAATCTGCCGGTCCGGGCGGATAAGAGCATCAGTGGCCACTCCATGGGAGGGCATGGGGCGTTGGTGGCGGCGTTGCGTAACCCGGGCCTGTACGCCTCCGTTTCCGCCTTCGCCCCCATCTGCCACCCCTCCCGGGCGCCCTGGGGACGCAAGGCATTCACCGCTTATCTCGGGCCTGATGAGTCGAGCTGGCAGGAGTACGACGCCACCCTGCTGGTGGCCGGCGCCGAAGAGCGTCTGCCGATCCTGATCGACCAGGGCAGCAAAGACCCCTTCCTGTCAGAGCAACTGATGCCGGAGGCGTTCCGGGCGGCCTGTGAAGCGGTGGATCACCCGCTGACACTGCGGATGCATCCCGGCTACGACCACAGCTATTACTTTATCTCGACCTTTATCGATGACCACCTGCGCTTCCACGCCCAGGCGTTGGGGGCTTAACGGTCCGGCGGGGTTGAGAAGGAGGCCAGGTGCAGAGACTGAGCCTGGGACGCCCCGGCGTTCCTGGCCAGCATCTTGGCCGGTACGCCTGCCAACACGCAGTTCTCCTCATTGAACGACCGATTCACCACCGCATTGGCCCCGATGGTGGCGCCACTGGCGATGGTGATGGCGTCGTAGATTTTGGCGCCGGGGCCGATGTAGATGTTGTCGCCCAACGTGGGGACACGATCTTTGCTGTCAGGATGGCGGCCAATGCAGACGTCGGTATGGATGGTGCAATTGCGTCCAATTCGGGCCCGGGTATTGATGACAATGGTGCCGTAGTGGGGAATGTAGAGCCCGGGACCAAAGGTATTGATGGGGATGGTGAACCCCAACGTTCTGGAACGCCAGCGAAACAGGGGGCAAAGCAGCAGGTAGCCGATCCGGTAATGGCTGTTGTGCAACCACTCGCACAGACGCAACAGCACGGTAAATTGCCAGATCGCATCGCAAAAATACTTGCCCACGCCGGGGAAACGCTTAGAGCGGATCCGGTCGTGTTCCAGGTACTGCTTAAATGTCTCGTAACTGCTTATCGGCATATTAAATTCCCCAAGGCTCCTCATTTCGACGCCAGTCACGGCGGCTCGAATGGATCGTCTGGTTGCACTTAGGACAGCGAATTTCCGAGTTGTCAGCATAGCAGTCACACCATCGACTGTGCGCCTCTTGCCCCCATTCTGCGTGGTTTTTGCTTGCGCTCACTCAGTGAAACACTAAAATCACTGTATATCTATACAGGTATTTTATTGAGGCAGGATGGCAGCGTCGGTTTCTCATTTACTCAATCGCAATGACATCTGGCTGGCCAGTCAGAACGGGGCCCGGGAGCGGGGGCTTCCGACGGGCTTTGCTCAGCTGGATCGGCAGTTGGCGTTGGGCGGCTGGCCCCACTACGGCGTGGTGGAATTACTGGGAGAGGGGGTGGGCCCGTCCCCCCTGCTGCAGCCTTTGCTCAGCCGGGCCGACGACGCCCGTTGGCTGCTCTGCGTGGCGCCGCCACTGATGCCCTATGGGCCGGGCCTGCAGCAGTTGGGGGTGGATTTGAGTCGATTCATCTGCGTTGACGCCTCCGACGACGGGGAGCGCTTATGGGCACTGGAACAGGCGCTGAACAGCGGCCGCTGCGCCCTGATCCTGGCCTGGCTGCGTTGCCCGACGGTGGCGCAGGTGCGTCGCCTGCAACTGGCGGCCGAACGGGGGCGTTGCCTGTTGATGCTGCATCTGCCGGAAGCGCTGGCGGCGCAGGCCCACCCGGTGCCCCTGCGACTGCGCTGGCAGCCGGTTGCCGGAGGGCTCGACGTTACCTTGCTGAAGCAGCGGGGTGGCTGGCCAAAGCCCCCCTTCCGGGTTGCCTTCGGGGGGGATGTGCCGGAGGCCACCTCACCGGCACCGGCACCGGTGTTGGTGCAGGGGCCCTGGTGATGCTGGCGGGTGTTCATTTCCCCGATCTGGCGCTGCACCACCTGGCCCGGGGCGTCTCCGATCGGACACGCCCGCTGGCGTTGATCGAGGGCCACCCTTTGGTGATTCGGCAGTGCAATGAGGCCGCGCAACAGGCGGGGGTGGTCGTGGGGCAACGTCTGGCCACGGCCACCGCCCTGTGTGAAACGCTGCTGTGCTACCCCATGCCCGACGAAACCCCGATGCTGGAATCAATGGCCCAATGGGCGTATGGGCTCAGTGGTCAGGTGATGCTGTTTCCGCCCCACACCCTGGTGCTGGAGGTGCGCTCCATGCTGCGCCTCTTTGGTGGGCTGGAGGCCTGGCTGGCGGCACTGGAGCAGGGGCTGGCGGCGTTGCAGATGCCGGCCCGCTGGGCCCTGTCAGAAACCCCGCTGGCGGCCGCGTTGCTGGCCCAGGCCGGACAGCCTGAGCCTTTCCCCCGGCCTGTGGCTGAGGCGATGGCGAGTTTGCCGTTGAGCGCCTGGTCGCTGCCCGAAGACGCCGAGTCACGCCTGGCGGGCATGGGGATACACCAGGGGCAGGCACTGCTGGCCCTGCCGCGGGCAGAGCTGGGCCAGCGCTTCGGGGCGGCGTTGTTGCTGTATCTGGAGCGTTTGCTGGGGGAGCGGCCGGATCCCCATCCTCACTTTGTGCCGCCGGAGCACTACCAGCGCCGGCTTGAGCTGATGGAGGAGATCGAGACCCAGACGATACTGCGCTTTCCCCTGAACCGCCTGTTTCTGGAGTTGGCGGAAGTGCTGCGCCGTCGTCAGCTGGCCGCCACCCACCTGCAGTTGAGCCTGTGCCACCGTCATCGGCCGGCCACCGAACTGACCCTGCGTCCGGCGGGGCCGGAACATCGGGCCGAGGTGTGGATGAGCCTGTGCCAGCTGCAACTGGAGCGGCAGGTGCTGTACGAACCGGTGATCGCCCTGACCCTGACGGCGCCCACTCTGCTGCCACTGGACCCGGAGGCAGGAACCCTGCTGGCGGATACGCGTCCGGATCGGGCCGCCCGGGACCTGCTGGCCCAGCTTCAGGCCCGATTGGGCCGAGAGCGGATTTTCAGCCTGCAAACCGTGCCGGAAGGGCGGCCTGAGCGGGCGCAATGCCGCTGCGCGCCGGGGCAGGGGCTGGGACAGAGTACCGTGGCCGAGCGCCCCCCCTGGCTATTGCCGGAGCCGGAACCGGTGGCGCGGGCGACGATGACGCTGGTAAGCGGCCCGGAGCGGATTGAAACCGG
>CAZWED010000309.1:0-4066 GCA_964632645.1 uncultured Ferrimonas sp.
GACGGCGCCATCCTGTTTGTGGAAACCTCCGGCTGCCTGCCGATGTTCGGCCACGGCACCATCGGCACCGTCACCGCCGCGCTGGAGGCCGGCCAGTTGACCCCGACAACCCCCGGTAAGCTTCGCCTGGAGGTGCCCGCCGGCCTTATCGACGTCACCTACCAGCAATCCGGCGCCAAAGTGGATTGGGTGCGGCTCACCAATGTGCCGGCCTACCTGGCGCACGCGGACCGGACCATTGAGGTGCCCGGCCTCGGCGCCCTCACCGTGGACGTCGCCTACGGCGGCAATTACTACGTGATCGTCGAGCCCCAGGCGCACTTCCCCGGCATTGAGCACTGGAGTGCGGATCAGCTGCTGCGCTGGAGCCCGCTGGTGCGCGCCGCCGCCGACGCCGCCCTGCCCTGCGTTCATCCGGAGGATCCCACCGTTCGGGGCATCAGCCACGTGCTGTGGACCGGCACGCCACGCCGTCCGGATTCCGATGCCGCCAACGCAGTGTTTTATGGCGATCGGGCCCTGGACCGCTCCCCCTGCGGTACCGGCACCAGCGCCCGCATGGCACAGCGCTTTGCCAAGGGGTTGCTGCGGGAAGGCGACACCTTCGTGCACGAGTCGATCATCGGTAGCCAGTTTGTCGGACGGATCGAGCGGGTCACCGAACTGGCGGGTCACCCCGCCATCATCCCCAGCATTCAGGGCTGGGCGCGAGTCCACGGCCACAACACCCTGGTGGTGGACGATGACGACCCCTATGCCTTCGGTTTTCAGGTGAAATAAGGAGTCACCATGCCCCTGACAGGACAGCATTTTATTGGCGGCCGCTGGTGCGGCCAGCCAGCCAGGGATTTTCACGCCTGGGATCCCCGGGCCGATGCCCCCCTTCCCACCCTCTTCGCGGATGGCAGCGAAGCGGAAGTGGCCGTCGCCGCGGACGCGGCGGCGGACGCGTTTGTCGCTTACCGCCAACTGCCGGTTGCGCAGCGGGCCGCTTTTCTTGAAGCGATAGCCGATGAAATCGAAGCACTGGGTGACGACTTGCTGCGCCGGGCCGAACAGGAAACGGCGCTCCCTGCTGCCCGTCTGTTGGGCGAACGGGGCCGAACCTGTGGCCAGCTTCGCGCCTTTGCCGGCTGGTTGCGGGCGCCCCTGCATCCGGTGATTAAGGACGCTGCCCTGCCCCAGCGCGAGCCCCTGCCCCGACCGGACCTGCGCCTTGGCCAGCTGCCCCTCGGGCCGGTGGCCGTCTTTGGCGCGTCCAACTTCCCGCTGGCGTTTTCCGTGGCCGGTGGCGACACCGCCTCTGCCCTTGCGGCCGGCTGCCCGGTGATCGTCAAAGGCCATCCCGCCCACCCCGGCACCTCAGAGTACGTGGCCCGGGCCATTGAACGAGCCGCAGAGCGTTGCGGGTTGCCCGCTGGCGTATTTGCTCTTGTCCAGGGCCGCAGTCCGGCGTTGTCGGTGGCCCTGGTGCGTCACCCCGCCATCGCCGCCGTAGGCTTTACCGGTTCGGGTCCGGTGGGGCAGTTGCTGGCGCGTGAAGCCGCCTGCCGCCCCCGTCCCATCCCCTTCTATGGCGAGCTTGGCGCCGTCAACCCACAGGTGATCCTGCCGCAGCAACTGGCCCGCCAACCGGAATCCCTGGCCGAAATGCAGATCGGCTCGATGATGATGGGACAGGGGCAGTTCTGCACCAGCCCGGGCCTGGTGCTGTTGCCGGACGGCGCCGGTGCCGACCGCTACCTGGCCAGTCTGGCGGAGGGGATCCGCGCCCAGAGCGAAGGCGTCATGCTGACTCCGGCCATCGCCCGCGCCTACCGCAGTGGCGCCGATCGGCTGGCCAGCCAGCCTGGCGTGACCGAACTGGCCAGGGGACGAGATGACGGCCACCCCAATGGCGCGGTGCCCCTGGTGTACCGGGTGGCCGCCGAACAGGCCATCGACAATCCCGAACTGTTCGAGGAGGTGTTTGGCCCCTGCGTACTGGTGATCACCGGCGCCCGGGGGGCGCTCCTGGCGCCACTGGTTGCCGCGCTGCCGGGCCAGCTGACCTGCACGGTACATGGCACCGACGAGGATTTTGCCCGCCACGAGGCGCTGCTGGCGGCTCTGGCCCATCGCGCCGGGCGCCTGATCGCCAACCAGATGCCCACGGGTGTGGAAGTGTGTGCCGCGCAAAACCACGGCGGCCCGTGGCCAGCCAGTACCGCACCGCAAACCACATCGGTGGGGGCGCAGGCGATCCAGCGTTTCCTGCGTCCGGTGGCCTACCAAAACTGGCCGACGGCACAGCTGCCCCCGGCCCTGCGCTGACCCAACCCAACGCCCGATAAAGGGAGCCCGGGCGGGCTCCCTTTTCTTTACCCATTGGGATAGGTACTCTAGGGGGCAAATCAAGTCATAGAAAATATACAAATGCGTCAGGGAAGCCCCATCGTTCACAAAACCCGCACTCAGGTGGTTGTCGAGGTGCTCAGGGAAAAGATCCTCTCCGGTGAAATCAAAGCCGGCGAACCCCTCCGACAAAGTGCCCTTGCCACCGAGCTCAACGTCAGCCGAATTCCGGTTCGTGAGGCGTTGTTGCAACTGGAGGCGGAAGGGCTGGTGCGGTTTGAGGCCCACAAGGGCGCCACAGCCACCGAGCTGTCGGTCACCCAGGTGGAGGAGCTGTTTGAGCTTCGTGCCATGATTGAGCCCGCCCTGCTGGCCCGCTCCATCCCCAATCTGACCCACAGCCAACTCGCCGTGGCGGAGGATTACCTGGAGCAGCTGGAATCGGCTTTTCAGGCGGAAAATGCGGTAAACAGCTGGAGTGAGCTGAATACCCTTTACCACCTGAGCCTGTACGCTGGCGCAAACCGCCCCCACACCATGGAGGTGGTAAAAGGCTTGAATACCAACTCGGATCGCTACATCCGCCTGCAACTGCTGCTGGCGGGTGGCATACCCCGTGCAGAGCAGGAGCACCGCACGCTGCTGGAACTGTGTCGTGCCAAAGACATCGATGCGGCCACCGCCCTGCTGCGCGGCCACATCGAACACGCTGCCGATGGGGTAAAATCCCTGGTGGCCGAGCACGTCGCCCTGCAAGCCTGAGCGATCCGTACTGTCCCCCTAGCGGCGCATGAGTCGCCGCATGTTCAGGAGTTTTCCCATGCGTTCTGCCGAAATTACCGGCTGGGGTAAATGCCTTCCCCCGGCGGTACTGACCAACGATGACCTGGCTACCGTCATGGACACCAGCGACGAGTGGATCCGAAGCCGTACCGGCATCGGCCAGCGTCACATCAGTCACGTTGGCACCGCTGAACTGGCCAGTGTCGCCGCCCAGCGCGCACTGGATGCCGCCGGCCTTGAGGGCAGCGACATCGATATGATCATCCTCGCCACGGCCTCTCCGGATACGCTGGTGCCCAACATCGCTGCCACCGTTCAGGCCAACATTGGCGCACAGTGTGCTGCCTTTGACATCAACGCCGCCTGTTCCGGTTTCCTCTACGGCCTTGGCCTGGCCACCGCCCAGGTGCGCTCCGGCCAGTGCCAGCGTGTGCTGGTGATCGGCGCCGAGCGTCTGACCTTCTACCTCAACTGGACCCTGCGTGACACCGCTGTGCTGTTTGGCGACGGCGCTGGCGCCGTGGTGGTGGAAGCTTCCGACCAGCCGGTCGGTGTACTGAGCTACGCCATGAACAACGATCCGGAAGGCCGCGAAATCCTTAAGGTGGCCGGCTTCGGCACCACCATGGACCGCAGCGATCCGGAAGCGATGTCCTTCTACCTGCAGTTTGAGGGCCGCGAGATCTTCAAGCGCGCCATTGCCGGCATGGCCAAACTCAGTGCCCAGGTGCTGGCGGAGAGCGGTCTCCGTCCGGAAGAGGTGGATCTGGTGGTGCCCCACCAGGCCAACGTTCGCATCATCGATACCCTCATCGGCAAGATGGGCCTGCCCAAAGAGAAGGCCTTCGTGAACATTGAGCAATATGGCAACACGTCGGCCGCCACCGTTCCAATCGCCCTGTGTGATGCGCTGGAAGCGGGCCGCATCCAGCCCGGTGACACCCTGCTG
>CAZWED010000310.1:0-4059 GCA_964632645.1 uncultured Ferrimonas sp.
GAGGACGAGCTGCCACGTCTGCGAACCTTGTCCTTCCACAACACCCCGATTGCCCCTGAAGAGTTTGCGGCCCGACGTGAACGCCTTATTGCCCACATGGAGGCGCATCAGGTCGGTGCCGTTTACCTTAACGCGGGCACCAATCTCTACTACTTCACCGGCCTGAAGTGGTACGCCAGTGAACGCCTGGTGGGCGCCCTGCTCACCCGCGACGGAGCGCTGATCTACCTGGCCCCCCATTTTGAAGCCGGCTCCATTGCCGACTTCTGGCTGGAGCCCGGCCCGCTGGCGCTGTGGCACGAGCACGAATCCCCCTACGCGCTGGTGGGCGACGCGCTGGCCAAACGGGGCCTGTCCGACACCACCCTGGCGGTGGACGGCAGCGCCGCGTTCTTCCTGGCCGATGGTCTGCGCCAGGCCAATCCGCAACTGACGCTGATCAACGCCGATCCGTTGCTGACCGCCTGCCGCGCCTGCAAGTCCGTGGCCGAAATCGCCCTGATGCAGACCGCCAAGGCGAAAACCCTGGAAGTGCACAAATCCGCCGCTCGCATCCTGCGGGAGGGGATCAGCACCACCGAAGTGACCGCCTTCATCAATGAGGCGCACAAAGCGGTCGGCGCCGCCGGCTCCAGTTTCTGCATCGTGCTGTTTGGCGTGGCCACCAGCTTCCCCCACGGCGTCAAGGAGCCCCAGATCCTCAAACCCAACGACTGGGTGCTGATCGACACCGGTTGCCTGCTGGAAGGCTACAACTCCGACATCACCCGCAGCTACTGCTTCGGCGAAGCCAGCGACGCCCAGCGCCACGCCTGGCAGGCGGAGAAGGCCGCACAGCTGGCGGCGTTTCAGGCGGCCCAGCTCGGGCAACCCTGCGAGGCCGCCGATTACGCCGCCCGGGCGGAGCTGGAACGGTTTGGCTTTGGCCCCGACTACCAGTTGCCCGGCCTGCCCCACCGCACCGGCCACGGTTGCGGCCTAGACATTCACGAAGGCCCCTACCTGGTGCGTGGCGACACCACGCCCCTGGCCACCGGCATGGTGTTCTCCAATGAGCCGATGCTGGTGATCCCGGACCAGTTCGGGGTTCGCCTTGAAGACCACTTCTACATGGGTGAAACCGGCCCGGTCTGGTTTACCCAGCCCAGCCACAGCCTTGACGATCCCTTTGGCCTGAACGCCTGAATCCCGGGGCACGACTCCGGATGACAAACGCCCCCCTGAGACGGGGGCGTTTTTGTTTCTCTTTCCCCTCGCACAGACGCCCTTACAACGAGCGCCAATTGTCCGCCATTTGCCCGGCTAAGATGTTCAAATTTAAGGCAAACTCACGACAATAACGTGAGCATTTTCACGCATCGGAGCGCCGCCATTCTCACCATCCGGGGAATGGGATCACAATATCGCGCCCCTCCCCCTTGCCTTCCTCAGGCATCGCTGGCAGGGCGACGAATCAGAACCTGATCATCACTGTTGTCTTTGTTGTTAGAGCCCGACATGAAAAAGTCATTATTGTCACTGTCACTGCTCGCCCTGCTTGGCGGCTGTGGCGGTTCTTCAAACGACACCCCCACTCCGGAGATCCCGGAACCGGAAGTGCCGGATACCCTGAGCGCTACGCTGACCCTGGACGGCAAACACCGCTTCGGTGAACCGGTTCGCTGTAACGGCCGACCCGCCATCGATTTCGAGGTGAAGGTGGGCGACAGCGTCACCTGTCATTACAAGGGCACCATTCTGGCCAGCTTCAGCGATGTGCAGCCGGACCCGGCTGCCCGGGAGGCGGCGCCGACCGTCAAAAAAACGCTGGTGCTGACCCGGGCCGACGAGTTTGAAGCACGCCCCGGGGCCGCGGACAACGCCGTGACCCTGGTGAACGCCTTTGCCACCACCCACGGCGACCTCGTCACCCTGGAACTGAACGCCCTGCAGGAGCTGAAGTTCAAGGACCACTACCGCAACAGCCTGGATCTGCCCAAAGCCGCGTTTGACGAGCTTCTGGCCCAGCAGGCTAACGACAGCCAGACCGACAAGCAGCCCAGCACCCACGTGCCGGACATCCCGGCGGCGGTCAACCCCAACGCGTCCTCCGATCTGAACGCCAGCTTCGTCGCCGCCGACGCGGAAGCCGCCTATCAATACCAGCCGGATGAAGCGATCCCCACGGTTGCCACCCTGACCGACAGCGACGGCAAGCCGGTGGCCGGCCTGGCCTACTTCAGCCGTGGCCACCGGGGCGTCACTAATGCACAGGGCGAATTTGAGTTTCAGTGGGGCGATACCGTCCGCTTCGGCATCGACACCTTTGAACTGGGTGAGGTGCGGGGCAATCAGCAGCGGTTCACCCTGGAACAGCTGGGCGATGGCGACTGGGGGCGCAATGCCCAGGCCCTGATCCAGCGGTACGCGCAGGACCAGGGAGACCATTGGCAGCTGCCCGACGCGGTGGCCCAGACTTTCGCCCGCTATCCGAACGTCATCAACGAGATCCTCTCCCTGTCGCTGAGCAGCGAGAGCCGCGAGCTGGCGCTGGGGGATGGCCAGGTGCAACAGGTGCCCGCCGAGTTTGCTCACCAGTTTGAGCAGGGGCTGGCGTTGGCGATCGACGAGCAACTCTGCCAGCGCCACTGCGACCCGCTCGCCCCAGCGGCCGTACGGCTCGCTGACGACGAAAGCGGCCAGATCCTGGCGGACATCCAGCGCCTGTGGGGCAGCTCCGACGCGGCACAACAGGCGGGCTGGAAACCGGTGCGCCGTTTCCACGTTTTCCACGACAGCACCAACTTCTACGGCAGCACCGGCGACGCCCGGGGCCAGGCCGCCGTCAACATCGCCAACACCGCCTTCCCGGTGCTGATGGCCCGCAACGACAACAACTACTGGCTGCCCTTCGGCGCGCAGAAAGCGTGGGATAAAGACGGCCTCGCCTACATCACCGAATCGCCCTCCACCGTGGTGCCCGAGCGGGTTGGCGGCGACACCGCCACCTTTAACCTGCCCTTTATCAGCGTTGGCGAGATTGGCCAGGGCAAGGTGATGGTGATGGGGAACGCCCGCTATCACTCGGTGCTGGTCTGCCCCAACGGCTACAGCTGGCACGGCGGCAAGGACGACGCCGGGCAATGTCGCCTGAACAGCGACGCCGACGACATGAAGCACTTCTTCCACAACACCCTGCGTTACCTGACCGGGCAACCGGGCGGCTTCACCGTGGGCACCAATGTCCCCTACGCCTACTTTAAACGCAGCGGACAGGTTACCGGCGAGCGGGAGCCCTTCGTCATTGCGCCGGAGTTCGGGGTCAGCACCGAGCAGCTGGACCGCTTCGACAACCTGGACCCCAACACCTACCCGCTGCTGATCCTCAACGGCTTTGAGTACCTGCTCGATCCTCAGGGTAACCCCTACGAGGAGGTGCTCCGCGCCGACCTGAACCAGCCCAAGCTGAGCCAGGAAGACGTCACCGCCCTGATCGACTACGTCAGCCGCGGGGGCAGCATCCTGCTGATGGAGACGGTGATCAACGCCCCCAACGCCGGGCCCGTCGCGCGTCTGCTGGACAGCGCCGGCATCGCCTTTGGCATGGGCGGCTCGGTGGTCGCCAACGGCAACGGCCCCAGTGGCGGCTATCCGGACCGGGTTCGCAGTCAGCGCGGCGACGGCATCTGGGTGATTGAGCGCTACGCCCCGGTTGAGGGAGAACAGGGGCCCACCCTGCCCTACCGCATTGATGACCAGGGTCAGGTGGTGTGGCTTTACCAGGAGCAGAACAAACCGGACGACAAACCGCGCCTGGAGGTCGCAAAGTGGACGGAAACCGGTGCCGATGGCAAGCCGGTAACCCACACCGCCTTCATCGACGAGGCGGGTAAGAGCGAGGAGGCGATCGCCCGCGAAAAGGCACGCATTCTGGCGGCGTTCACCAAGGCGGACGGCACCCCGGCCTATCAGGAGTGTCGGGATCCCAACTACCACTACGAAGTGAACTGCCTCGAATACCGTCCCGGTAATGGCATCCCGGTAACCGGCGGCATGTTTGTGCCCCGCTACACCGAGCTG
>CAZWED010000311.1:0-4054 GCA_964632645.1 uncultured Ferrimonas sp.
CGAACGTCCCTTTGCAAGCCACTCCCTCGCGGAGTGGCTTGATCACATCCTCGCACTGCACCCCACCGAAATCGATTTAGGCCTGAGCCGTGTGCGCGTTGTCGCCGAACGACTGCAACTGGCTACCCTGCCGCACAGCACCGTGATCACCGTTGGTGGCACCAACGGCAAAGGCACCACCTGTGCGTTGCTGGAGCGGATCCTGATGGCGTCAGGCCGTTCGGTCGGGGTGTTCAGTTCGCCCCACATCGAACGCTACACCGAGCGGGTTCGCCTTAATGGCGCCGAGCGTCCCGAATCCGAGCACGTCGAGGCTTTCCGGGCCATTGCCGAGGCGCAGGGCGACACCTCACTGACCTTCTTCGAATACTCCACCCTGGGGGCGCTGTACCTGTTTGCCCGCCATCAACCGGACGTGGTGCTGCTGGAAGTGGGGTTGGGCGGGCGACTGGACGCCACCAACCTGATCGACTCGGACCTGGCGGTGGTGACCTCCATCGATCTGGACCACCAGGAGTACCTGGGGAACACCCGCGAAAGCGTGGGGCGGGAAAAGGCGGGGATCTTCCGGGCCGGTCGTCCCGCCATCTGTGGCGAGCCGACACCGCCGGCCACCATTGCCGAAGCGGCCCATCACGTCGGTGCTGACCTGCGCCAGCGTGGTCGTGATTTCGACGGGCGCTTTGGCTCGACGCAGTGGGCCTATCAGGGCCGTCTGTGGCAGCTGGAGAGTCTGCCTCTGCCCCATATCCCGCAGGATAACGCCGTCACGGCGCTGGCGGCGCTCGAGGCGCTGTGGCCGACACTGGCGCAGGACGCGGTGGCAACCGGGTTGCGCGAGACCCGGGTTGAAGGCCGGCTGGAATCCCTGGCTGATGCTCCCCGCCTGGTGGTGGATGTGGCTCACAACCCCCATGCCGCGAAGCACCTGGCCCAGTGGCTGAGTCAACAACCGGAGTCCCGGGTGCATGCGGTGTGCGCCATGCTCAAAGACAAGGACATTGACGCGACACTGGCCGCCATGAGGTCGGGGGTGGAGCACTGGTATCTGGCGCCACTGAGCGGGCCGCGGGGCGCGGATGCCTCGCGTCTGGCCCAGGTGCTGCCCGAGGGCCAATGCTTTGCCTGCGTGGCGGACGCGCTTGATGCCGCTGTGGCCAATGCCGGCCCCGAGGATCTGGTCATCGTCTTTGGCTCCTTTTACACTGTTGCCCAAGCCAAGTCCCATTGGCAGACGAGGAGATAACATTGGCCAGCCAGCTTCAGAATCGCATTGTGGGTATCGTCGTCCTGACCGCCTTGGGGGTCCTGTTTCTGCCGGACCTGCTCAATGGCGAGAAAGCGTCGGTGGAGGAGCATTTTGCCACCATCCCCCTGCGCCCCAGCGTGGCCACGGCCGTGGCTCCGGATGAAGCGTTTGAGCCCATTCCTGGCGATCAGCCCGCGGAGGTGGACGCGTTAGTGGATGACGATCTGCCGCAGCAAGCGGTGGTGGTGGACACCCGTTCCGAGGCGCCGAAGGCGGAATCGGCCAAGCCGACGGCGCCGTCGCAGTCCGGGCCCGCTGTGGAGCAGGCCGGCTGGGCGATCCGCCTGGGCAGCTTCCGCGACGCGGGTAACGTTGCCCGCCTGGTGACGCGCCTGCGTGACAAGGGCTACCGCGCTTATACCATTCCCGGCAAGCCGGTAAACGGGGAACTGACCGTGGTGTACGTCGGGCCGGAAGTGTCCCGGGACAAGCTCAAGACGATCCAGGGGCGTCTGGCCAAGGACCTCGGCCTGCAGAGCCAACTGGTTCAGTATGATCCCCTTCAGATGTAAAGCCCGCAATGCGGGCTTTTTTCTTGCCCGGTGCGGGGCGCGGTACAACACCGCGAGGGGAGTAGTGAGAAAGTGTGGTGGTTCTGGTAGGATCGCCGCGCATTACAACATTGGAAGGAAAATCCTGTGACCATGGTGTGGTTTGACTACGCGATTCTGGCCGTGATTGGCCTCTCGGTCGTGATCAGCCTTATCCGCGGTTTTGCCCGCGAGGCCATGTCCCTGGTGGTTTGGGTAGCGGCCTTTTTCATTGCCAGCCATTTCTATGAAGACCTGGCGGTTTACCTGACCCAACTCAGTGACCCCATGATGCGCAAAGGCGCCGCCATTGCCATCCTCTTTGTCTGTACGCTCATTCTGGGCGCGCTGGTGAACTATCTGGTGGGCCAGTTGGTGGACAAAACCGGCCTGTCCGGAACCGACCGGGTGCTGGGGATCTGCTTCGGCGCCATCCGCGGTGTGCTGGTGGTGGCCGCTGTCCTGTTCTTTCTCGATTCCTTTACCGGTGCCTCGGACACCGAGTGGTGGACGGACTCCGTGCTGATCCCAGAGTTCGGCGTGGTGATCCAGTGGTTCTTTGAATACCTGGAGCAATCCTCCAGCTTCCGTACCTAATAACAACAAGCCCTAAAATAGAACATCGACCTTTGTGAGGACTCTCAATAATGTGTGGTATCGTCGGAATCGTCGGTCACTCTCCCGTCAATCAGGTCATCTATGATGCCCTGACTGTACTGCAACATCGCGGCCAGGACGCCGCCGGGATTGTGACCGTGGACGGAGACGCTTTCCGCCTTCGCAAGGCCAACGGCCTGGTGAAGGACGTGTTTGAAATCAAACACATGCATCGTCTCCAAGGCACCAGTGGCATCGGCCACGTGCGTTACCCCACCGCCGGCAGCTCCAGCTCGTCGGAAGCCCAGCCCTTCTACGTCAACTCCCCCTTCGGCATCACCCTGGCCCACAACGGCAATCTGACCAACGCGGGCGAACTGACCGAAGCGATGCGCAGCATGCGCCGTCACATCAACACCACCTCGGACTCCGAGTTGATGCTGAACGTGCTGGCTCATGAACTGCAGATGATCCCGGGCCAGCAATTGACGCCGGAGGACATCTTCGGTGCGGTACGCAACCTGCACCGCCAGGTCAGGGGCGCCTACGCCGCCGTGGCTCTGGTGGTTGGCCAGGGCTTGCTGGCGTTCCGGGATCCCAACGGCATCCGCCCGCTGGTGCTGGGCAAGAAAGAGACCGAGCGCGGCACCGAGTACATGGTGGCCTCCGAGAGCGTGGCACTGGATGCGGTTGGTTTTGCCCGCATGCGGGATGTGGCGCCGGGTGAGGCAATCTTTGTTGATCGTGATGGCCAGCTGTTCACGCAACAGTGCGCCGACGCGCCCCAGTACGCCCCCTGCATCTTCGAGTTTGTCTATTTTGCCCGCCCTGACTCCATGCTGGATGGCATCTCCGTCTACGCCAGCCGGGTCAACATGGGCCGCAAACTGGGCGCCAAGATCGCCCGCGAATGGGAAGACCATGACATTGATGTGGTGATCCCAATTCCGGAAACCTCCTGCGACATCGCCCTGCAGATCGCCAACGAACTGGAACTGCCTTACCGCCAGGGCTTTGTGAAGAACCGCTACATCGGCCGAACCTTCATCATGCCGGGTCAGAACGAACGTAAGAAGTCCGTGCGCCGTAAACTCAACCCAATCAGCGATGAGTTCAAAGGCAAGAACGTGCTGCTGGTGGATGACTCCATCGTGCGGGGCACCACCTCCCAGCAGATCATCGACATGGCCCGGGAAAGCGGTGCCAACAAGGTGTACTTCGCCTCTGCGGCGCCCGAGATCCGCTTCCCCAACGTCTATGGCATCGACATGCCCAGCCCCAACGAGCTGATCGGTTATGGTCGTGATGTGGAGGAGATCCGGGAACTGATTGGCGCCGATGGCCTGATTTTCCAGGACCTGGCGGATCTGGAAGCGGCCGTGCGCGAAGGCAACGACAGCATCCAGCATTTCGAAACCTCGGTGTTCAACGGCCACTACGTGACCGGCGATGTGGACCAGTCCTATCTGGACCGGCTCAATGCGACCCGCAATGACACCGCCAAGACCCAGCGTGACTCCGAGCAGAGCACCAATCTTGAGATCCACAACGTCTGCCACCCCTGAGGGGAGATGCAGTAACAAAAAACGCGCCTGAGGGCGCGTTTTTTATTTTTGTT
>CAZWED010000312.1:0-4046 GCA_964632645.1 uncultured Ferrimonas sp.
CACCAGCTTGTCGTACAGCTTGCCGGCGGCGCGGGCAATGGCCTGGGCGTTCTGGCTCTGGTGTTCGTAGCGCCACAGGTTCTGAATGGTGCGCAGGGCCACCAGCAGGCTGTTGGGGCTGACCAGCATGATGTTGCGCTCCAACGCCTCGTTGATCAGGCTGGGGTCCCGCTCGATGGCGGTGATAAAGGCCGGTTCCACCGGGATGAACATCAACACGTAGTCCAGGCTGCGCAGCCCTTTCAGCTTGTGGTAATCCTTTTGCCCCAGTGCCTTGATGTGGCTGCGGATGGAGGCGAGGTGCTCCGCCAGGGCCTGCTCCCGTTGCCGCTCGTCCTCGCAGCTGTAGTAGCGCTCGTAGGCCACCAGGGACATCTTGGCGTCGATGATCACGTCTTTGCCGTCGGGCAGGTGCACCACCACATCGGGCTGGAACCGTTTGCCATCCTCCTGCTGGTAGCTGGCCTGGGTGTCGTACTCGTGGCCCTCCCGCAGGCCGCTCTGGTCCAGCAACCGGCCCAGCACCACTTCGCCCCAGGTGCCCTGGGCCTTGTTGTCCCCCTTCAGGGCCCGGGTCAGGTTGACCGCGTCCTCGCTCATCCGCTGGTTGAGGGCTTTGAGGTCCAGCAACTGCCGCTCCAGGGCGTGACGCTGCTTGCTCTCCTCGGCATGACTGCTCTGCACCTGGAGGCGGAACTGGTCCAGCTGTTGGCGGATGGGGGTGAGCACCGCATCCAGGCTCTGGTGGCTTTGCTGGGCAAACTGCTGTTGCTTCTGGTCGAAGATGCGGTTGGCCAGGTTTTCGAACTGCGCGGTCAGCCGCGCTTCGCTCTCTTTCTGGCTGGCCAGCTGCTCCCGCAACGCCTGCTCCTGATTCCGGCTCTGACCCAATGCAGCGTGCAGACGGTTGAGCTCCTGCTCTTTGGCGCTCAATCGTCCCACCAGCTCATCCCGCTGGTCGGTCAGTTGTTGCGCATCGTGATTCAGCAACGCCAACCGCTGGCGCAGATGGAGCAAAGCGAGCAGGGCGGCCAGTAGGGGAATGCCCAGGCCGAGGGCGATCCAAAGCGTTGTGGTCATAGTGATACGGGGTTGAGGCTAAAACCACAGAGTGTCATTGCCGGGCGGGGGCTGCAAGGGGGAGCGGTGCGACTGATCAGAAGCTAAGCGCCGGAAAAATCAGCGATCGGTTGTGTCGGTTGGGCCGTATCTGAAATGATTCGCCCAAAGTCAGGGTCTAAACCCAGAGTCAACGAGATGGACGCTTATGACCGTGAAGAACCCGAAACCCTGGAATCGCATCCCGGAATCCGCCATCACCCCCGAGGCCGTGTTTGCCGACCGTCGGCGCATCCTCAGGCAACTGGGCTTTGTCGGCGCCGGCACATTGCTCTCCTCTTCGGCTAATGCCGGCGTGCTGGATTTTCTGTTGGGCGATGATGAGCGGGCGGTGTTTGCCCGCCATGCCCTGCAGCACAGCAAGAACCTGACCTTTGATCACCTGATCAATGGTCCGCTGACGCCGGAAGAGAAGGTGATCAGCCACAACAACTTCTACGAGTTCGGCACCGCTAAAACCGACCCGGCCGAGAACGCTCAGGCGCTCAAGGTGCAGCCCTGGCAGCTGGTGATCGACGGTGAGGTGGACAATCCCCTGACCCTGGATTACGACGACCTGTTCAAGCTGGCGCCGCTGGAGGAGCGCATCTACCGCTTCCGTTGCGTGGAGGCGTGGTCCATGGTGATCCCCTGGCTGGGCTTCCCGCTGTCGGCATTGCTGAAGCGGGTGGCGCCCACCAGCAAGGCCAAATACGTGGCTTTTGAAACCCTGTACGACCCGGAGCAGATGCCGGGACAGCGCAACCGCTTCCTTGGGGGCGGCATTGACTACCCCTACGTGGAGGGGTTGCGCATCGACGAAGCGATGAACGATCTCACCCTGCTGAGCGTGGGTCTCTACGGCAAAACCCTGCCGCCGCAGAACGGCGCGCCGATACGTCTGGTGGTGCCCTGGAAGTACGGTTTCAAGAGCATCAAGTCGCTGGTGCGGATCCGCCTGGTTGAGTCGATGCCACCCACCACCTGGAACCTGCTGGCCAGTCACGAATATGGCTTCTACGCCAACGTGAACCCACAGGTGGACCACCCCCGCTGGTCGCAGGCGTCGGAGCGCCGCATCGGCGCTGGCGGATTGCTGTCCGCCAAGCGGATCCCGACGGAGATGTTCAACGGGTACGGGGAGTACGTGGCCTCACTGTATCAGGGCATGGATCTGCGCAGGTATTACTGATGGGACGAGGCGGACTTCTGACACTGAAAGCAGTGCTGCACCTGGTCTGCGGCCTGCCGCTGCTCTACCTCTTTGTGGCGGTGCAGAGCGGTGCGGCCGGTGGTGACCCGGTGCAGTACATCATCCACTTTCTTGGCATGGGGATCCTCAATACCCTGGCCGCCACCCTGCTGGTGTCCCCGTTGGCCAGGTGGCGGCGTTGGCCCTGGCTGATGCGGGTTCGCCGTCTGCTGGGGCTCTGGTGTTTCACTTACGCGCTGTTGCACCTGTCCGCTTTCCTGCTGTTTGACCTGCTGATGGACTGGTCGCTGCTGCTGTCGGAGATCGTTAAGCGCCCCTACATTCTGGTGGGGATGGTGGCGTTCACGCTCCTGCTGGCGCTGGCCGTGACCTCGCCCAAAGCGGTGCAGCGTCGGATGGGGCGGGACTGGCAGCGATTGCACCGCGGGGTCTATCTGGTGGCGATATTGGGGCCGATCCATTTCTGGTGGTCGGTCAAATCCGGCAACCTTGAGTCCGCCCTGTACTTCGGTGGATTCCTGCTGTTGCTGGCGTTGCGTCGCCGTGCGGGCTGGCCCCGGTGGCGCTTTCGCCGACTTGGGGCTGACAGCGGGGGATAAAAAATGGTTAACTTTCCGTGACTTTTACTGTTGTCGGAAAGATAAAACAATGAGAACGACCCTCTTCGCCGGCCTGGCCATACTGGGCCTGTCTGCCTGCCAAACCCCCGAGCCCGTCGCCGTTGAACCGGCGCCCTGCCTGGCCCAGTGCCAGTCGGAACAGTTTCAGCGCGTTTCACAGCAGCTGATCGACGACCTCTGGCGTCTCTCCCCCACCTGGGCGCTCTACAGCGGCGTGTACGATTACGCCGATCAGCTGGTGGTGCCGGACGCGTCATCCCGCGAGCGCCAGCTGGCGTTTGTCGCCAAATGGCGTCAGGCGCTGGCGGCCTTTGAACCGGCGCCGCTGACCAGCAACGCGCGCACCGACAAGGCGTTGCTCGACAACCTGCTCGATTCCATGGAGTGGGAAGTGACCCGCTTCCAGGCCTGGAAATGGAACCCGGCCCAGTACAACGTGGCCGGGCCCTTTGCCCGCCTGATGAACGAAGAGTACGCCGATCTGGATACCCGCCTTAAAGCGGTATTGGGACGGATGGCCAACGTCAGCGCCTTCTATGCGGCGGCCCGCGACAACATCGACCAGCCGACGCTGGAGCACACCCAACTGGCTATCCTGCAAAATAAAGGCGGGCTGGGGGTGTTCAGTGAGGAGATGCTGGCCAAGGCGCAAAACTCCGGTCTGAGTGAGGCCGAGAAGGCGCTGTTTGAGAAGCGCTACCTGGAGGCTCGCCAGTCGATCCTGAGTTTCATTGCCCACCTGGAAAACCTGGAAGCGGACCTCAAAGCCAACGGCGCCCGCAGCTTCCGCATCGGTGAAACGCTGTACGAAGAGAAATTCGCCCTCGACATTCAGTCCGGCATGACCGCCAGACAACTTTATGAAAAGGCGCTGGCGGACCGGGCCCAGGCGCAGAAACAGATGCTGTCCATCACCCAGCAACTGTGGCCCAAGTACTTTCCCACCCATCCCATCCCCCGGGATGGCATGAAGGCGGTCAGAACCCTGATTGACCACTTGTCGGCCCGCCACGTAAAACGCGACGATTTCGTGGCGGAGGTGAAGGCCCAGATCCCGGAGCTGGAAGCCTTTGTGCGCCAGCATGACCTGATCACCCTGGACCCGAACAAGCCCC
>CAZWED010000313.1:0-4042 GCA_964632645.1 uncultured Ferrimonas sp.
GCCGGTTCACGTTTGCTGGTGGACAACGCCATTAAGGACCAGTTCCTGCCCAAGCTGGTGGCCGAGCTGAACAAGTGGCAGCCGGCGGACCCGCTCAATCCGGACACCCCGATGGGCGCGATGGTAGACCAACTGCAGTTTGACCGGGTCTGCCAGTACATCGACCTCGGCCTCTCCGAAGGCGCCACCCTGTTGGCCGGCGGCGTGCCGGCCAAGCAGGGCCCGGGGCTGTTTATCCCGCCGACGATTCTGGCGGACATGACCCCGGAGCACACCCTGGCCCGGGAGGAGATCTTTGGTCCGGTGCTGTCCGTCATCGGCTTTGACGGGCTGGATGAGGCGATCCGCATCGCCAATGACAGCGACTACGGCCTGGCCGCGGGCCTGTGGACCAGCAACATCAAGAACGCCATCAGGGGCAGCCGCGCCCTGCGTGCGGGCACCGTATTCGTGAACAACTGGGATGGCGGCGACATGACCATGCCCTTCGGCGGCTATAAGCAATCCGGAAATGGCCGGGACAAGTCCCTGCACGCCATGGAGAAGTACACGGAGCTTAAGAGCACCTGGATTGAGCTCTGACCCTTTTCATCACCTGTCTGTGTTGTGGATACGCCCGCCTTTTAGGCGGGCTTTTTTCGTGTTATCGGGACTCAAACCAGGCCTGATCGGCCCCCAGAGCAGGGGGCGGAGCATCATAGAACACCGGCGTCCGTGACAGTTTGATGGGGTTACCCGGCAGGGTCAGCTCCGCGCCGTTGCTGTGTTTCATGGTGACCACCATCTGTCGCGCCCGGATCTGCGGGTCGGCAAACACCTCCCCCACCCGATTTATCGGCCCCGCCGGGATCCCCGCCGTCTCCAGTTGTGCCAGCCAGTCATCCCGCTTTCCCGTCAGGAAGACCCGGGTCAGGGCGGGCACCAGCTCGTCCCGATGCGCCACGCGGGCGGCGTTGCTGGCGAAGCGGACATCTTCGGCCCACTCCGGCTGGCCCAGCACCTCGCACAGGCGGGCAAACTGGGCATCATTGCCCACCGCCAGCACCAGCTCCCCGTCGGCGCACACCATGCTCTGGTAAGGCACGATATTGGGGTGGGCGTTGCCGAGCCGCCTTGGCTCAATGCCCCCCACCAGCACATTGGTGGCCTGATTCGCCAGGGTGGCGGCAGTCACATCCAGCAGGGCGAGGTCGATCTGTTGTCCCAGCCCGGAGCGCTGCCGTTCATGCAGCGCCGCCAGGATCCCCACGGTGGCGTAGAGGCCGGTCATGATGTCGGTCACCGCCACGCCCACTTTCTGGGGGCCACCGTCCGGCGCTCCGGTGATGCTCATCAGCCCCCCCATCGCCTGAACCAGCAGGTCATAGCCGGGCCGGTGCCGGTAGGGGCCAGTCTGGCCGAATCCGGTGATGCTGCAATAGATCAGGCCCGGATGCCGGGCCGACAACCTGGCGTAATCCAACCCACGCCGCGCCGCATCCCCCACCTTGAAGTTCTCGATCACCACATCGCACTGACGGGCCAGTTCACGACAGCGCTGCTGATCCTCCGCGTTCGTCAGGTCGAGACAGACCGAGCGCTTCCCCCGGTTGGCACAGAGGAAATAGGCAGACTCCGCTGGCCCTTCCGGCCCCTCAAGAAAAGGCGGCCCCCATTGGCGGGTATCGTCGCCCCGTCCGGGACGCTCCACCTTAATCACCTCGGCCCCCAGGTCCGCCAGCAGTTGGCCGGCCCAGGGCCCCGCCAGAACCCGGGAGAGATCCAGTACGCGAATGCCGGTTAATGCCCCCATTTCCGAGCCCTCAGAACGCGGCGATGCCGGTTTGGGCCCGACCGAGGATCAAGCCGTGAATGTCGTAAGTGCCCTCGTAAGTGTTCACCACCTCCAGGTTGCAGAGGTGACGCATCACCGGGTACTCGTCCGAGATCCCGTTGCCCCCCAGCATGTCCCGGGCGGTCCGGGCGATCGCCAGCGCTTTGCCACAGTTGTTGCGCTTGATCAGGGAGATGAGCTCCGGTGACAGCCGCTGCTGATCAAACAGCTCACCCGCTCTCAATGCCCCCTGCAGGGCCAGCGCGATGTCGGTCTGCATGTCCGCCAGTTTGGTCTGAACCAGCTGGGTGGCCGCCAGCGGGCGGCCAAACTGGGTCCGCTCCATAACGTAATCCCGGGCCGTGTGCCAGCAGGCTTCCGCCGCCCCCATAGCCCCCCAGGCAATGCCATAACGGGCGTTATTGAGGCAGCTGAAGGGGCCTTTCAGGCCCGCCACGTCGGGCAACATTTGCGCCTCGCTGACCACCACCTCATCCATCACGATTTCGCCGGTGATGGAGGTGCGAAGCGCCAGCTTGCCGTCGATCCTGGGGGCGGTCAGGCCCGGCATCCCCTTCTCCAGAATAAAGCCGCGGATCCGGTCATCGTCGGTTTTGGCCCACACCACAAAGACGTCCGCCAGCGGACTGTTAGTGATCCAGGTTTTGCTGCCGCTGATCACGTACTCCGCCCCCACCTTGCGCGCCCGGGTCAACATGCCGCCGGGGTCGGAGCCGTGGTTGGGCTCGGTCAGCCCGAAGGCGCCTATCCACTCGCCACTGGCCAGCGCTGGCAGATAGCGCGCCTTCTGCGCCTCAGAGCCAAACGCGTGGATGGGGTACATCACCAGCGACGACTGCACGCTCATCATCGAGCGGAACCCGGAGTCCACCCGCTCAATCTCACGGGCGATCAGGCCATAACTGACGTAATCCACACCGGCGCCATAGTCCGCCAGAGTCGCCCCCAGCAACCCCAACTCGCCCATCTCGCGGAAGATTGCCGGGTCGGTCTGTTCGTCGCGATAGGCCTGTCGAACCCTCGGCGCCAACCGCTCCTGGGCGTAGGCCCGCGCGGTATCCCGGATCAGTCGCTGTTCGTCGTTCAACTGCTGCTCCAGCAGGAAGGGGTCCTGCCACACCATTTTGCTCCACGCCATTGCCGCTCTCTCATCAATGTGTTGTTCGGTGTTGTTCGGTTCTAGCTTAGAGAGCGAAACCTGATATATAAAACATATGTTAATTATCTTTTGCATATCTGGTTTATATGGACATCCGAAAACTCGAGATCTTTGCCGCGGTGGCCCGCCTGGGCAGCATTACCGCCGCTTCCCGCCAGTTGCACATGGCCCAGCCGGCAGTGTCCATCGCCATCCAGAAGCTGGAGCATCAACTGGGCTGTACCCTGCTCTATCGCGATCGCAAAGGGGTACGGTTAACGGCGGAGGGGCAGCTGGCTTTGACCCAGGCGGAGCGGGTACTGGCGGAGATGGGGGCGTTCAGCAACCTGATGAGTCAGGCCCGGGCGCTGGTGACCGGCACCCTGACCCTGAGCTGCCCCGCCATGCTGGCCAACTACGTTCTGCCGGAGTTGCTGGCCCCCTTCCTCGCCGCCCACCCGGGCCTGACGGCCTCAGTGCAACAGGCGGGCACCCGCGCCATTGCCGAGGGCCTGCACAGTGGGGAGATTGAGTTGGGGGTGGTCAGTGGCCCCCCGGCGGAGGAGTTGGACAGCCTGACGCTGCTGCAGACGGATATGGTGCTGCTGGTGCCGGAAGCGCATCCCCTGGCCCGGGCGTCGGCGGTGTCCGTCCATGCCCTTTCCGGGCAGCCAATGGTGGTGTACCAGCGGGAGTATCATCTGCGCCAGCGCCTGGACCGGCTGTGCCGCGCGCATCAGGTTACGCCGGACATCAAGCTGGAAACCAACTTTCTACCCCTGATCGCCCGGATGGTTCGGGAGGGGGTGGGATTGGGAGTAGGACTGGCCTCAATGGCCATTCAGGAGCCGGGAATCAAAGGGGTCTCCCTGGTGGAGGAGACCCCGTTTTCCTTGTCACTGGCCTGGCTGTCACGACGACCACTGAGTCGCGCCAGCCACGCCTTTATCCACTATCTGGAAGCGTCTCAGGGCAGCGTCTGAAGCCGCGCTTCCGCCTGGCGCCGTTTCTCCTGCCGGGCCATCAGGTACCAGCCGACAAAGGCAGCCACCGCCACCACCCCGATGATC
>CAZWED010000314.1:0-4039 GCA_964632645.1 uncultured Ferrimonas sp.
TAAAGTGCTCACCCAGGCCATAACCCACCACCAGCGGGCTGCCGGAGCGGGCCACCACCAGGCGCTCCGGATCGCGACAATCCATCACTACGGTGCCATAGGCACCTTCCAGCTGCTTGACAGTGGCCTGCACCGCCGCCAGCAGCGTGTCGGCACTTTTGCGCTCATGGTGCACCAGGTGCGCAATCACTTCGGTGTCGGTGTCGGAGCTGAACACGTAACCCAAACCCTGCAACCGGGTCCGCAGCGCCACGTGGTTTTCAATGATGCCGTTGTGCACCACCGCAATCTCATCGCTGGAGACGTGAGGGTGTGCGTTACGCTCTGAAGGCTCACCGTGGGTCGCCCAACGGGTATGGGCAATGCCGGTGCCCCCGGCCAGCGGCGTTTCATCAAGGGCGTTGGCCAGCTCCTGCACTTTCCCCAAACGGCGCAGACGGCCCAGTTCACCGGCGCCGTTGAGCACCGCCACACCGGCGGAATCATAACCGCGGTACTCCAGGCGCTTCAGACCCTCCACCAGGATCTCTGCCACATCACGTTGTGCTACTGCACCCACAATCCCACACATAGGGTCTCTCCTAATCGTCCAAGGCGGCGCAGATCACCTGCACCCCCTGTAATTCAATCTGTTGCCGAGCCTCATCATCGAGACGCTCGTCGGTAATCAGTCGGGTCACCCTGTTCCAGGGCAGTTCAAGATTGGGGATGCGGCGCCCGATCTTGTCGGACTCCACCATCACGTTGACCTCTCTGGCCACCTCGGCCATCACCCGGGACAAGCCGATCAATTCGTTAAACGTCGTGGTGCCCCGGGCAATGTCGATGCCATCGGCTCCGATAAACAACTGGTCAAAGTCGTAAGCCCGCAACACCTGCTCCGCCACCTGGCCCTGGAAGGATTCGGAGTGGGGATCCCAGGTGCCGCCGGTCATCAGAAGGGTAGGCTCGTTTTCCAGCTCCCGCAGGGCATTGGCGCTGTTAAGGGAGTTGGTCATCACCACCAGGCCCCGCTTGTCACCCAGCTCACCGATCAGGGCCGCCGTGGTGCGTCCGCTGTCGATGATGATGCGTTGGTGATCGCGGATCTGCGCGGCCGCCATCCGGCCAATGGCCGCCTTGTAGCGGGAGGGGCTATGGATGGGGTCGTCCTGCAGGATTTCGGAGGGCATGGCGATGGCGCCACCGTATCGACGCAGCAACAAGCCACTGGATTCCAGGGTGGCCAGATCCTTGCGGATGGTGACCTCGGAGGTTTCCAGTTCACGCGCCAGTTCATCCACGCTGACCTCACCGGTTTCGGCCAGCTTAGCCATGATTCTGTGGCGGCGTTGTTGGGTATTGCGTTTCGACATGGTCCCACTAACTTTCGTTTCGAAAGTTTGTAAGTATAAAAACAAAACAAAACAGATCAAGCGGGGCGAAAAAAAGCGGCCCCTGGGGCCGCCATTTTCGTGATCCGGTTCAGCGCTTCTTCTGCGGACGCTGCCAGTTGCTGATGTGTTTCTGCTTGGTCCGGGTCAGCACCAACTCACCTTCCGCCACGTCCTTGGTGATGGTTGAGCCTGCCGCAATGGTCGCCCCTCTGGCGATCCGTACCGGTGCCACCAGCTGACTGTCGGAACCGACAAACACCTCGTCTTCGATCACCGTCAGGTGCTTATTGGCCCCGTCGTAGTTGCAGGTAATGGTGCCGGCCCCGATGTTCACCTTGTCACCCACTTCGGCATCGCCGATGTACGCCAGGTGGTTGGCCTTGGAGCCCTTACCCAGACGCGCCTTCTTCATCTCAACAAAGTTACCGATATGGCTGTCGTGAACCAATTCGGCACCGGGGCGCAGCCGGGCAAAGGGTCCGGCGGTGCAGACTTCACCCACGGTGGCGCCTTCCACAATGGTGTATGGCTTAAGCACGCTGCCCTTGCCAATATGGCAATCCTTCAGCAAACACCCCGCCCCAATCACCACGTCATCCTCAATGGTCACCTGGCCCTCCACCACAACGTTCACGTCGATGGTGATGTCGGAGCCGGTGGTCAGGGTGCCTCGCAGGTCAAACCGGGACGGGTCAACCAGGGTAACGCCGGACAGCATCAGTTGTTCAGCGGCGCGGGCCTGGTAGGCGCGCTCCAGAGTGGCCAGCTGCAGCCGGTTGTTGGCGCCTTCCACTTCGATGGCACTGTCCGGATGAGCGGTTTCCACCCCTCCCTCGGCAGCGGCCATGGCGATCACGTCAGTGAGGTAGTACTCTCCCTGAGCGTTGTCATTGGAGAGGTTGGCCAGCCAGTTTTTCAGTGCCTTGCCCGGTGCCACCAGGATGCCGGTGTTCACTTCGGTGATCGCCAGTTGCTCGGCACTGGCGTCCTTCTGCTCAACGATCGCCTTAACCACACCGGCTTCACGGACGATGCGACCATAGCCGGTGGGATCATCCAGGGTGACGGTCAGCAGACCGATGCCGTTCTCCGGTTGCACGGCCAGCAGCCGCTGCAGGGTCTGGGTCTGGATCAGCGGCACATCGCCATACAGCACCAGTACCGTACTGTCGTCATCCCAGCTGGCCATGTTCACCGCATGTCCGGTGCCCAGCTGTTCCGCCTGAAGGGCCCACTCCACGTTGTTATGAGCCAGCGCGGCCTTCAATTGGTCGGCACCGTGGCCGTAAACCAGGTGAGTACGCTGGGGGTTCAGCGGGGCGGCCGCATCGATCACATGCTGGACCATGGGCTTGCCGGCCACCGGGTGAAGCACCTTGGGCAACTTGGATTTCATCCGGGTGCCCATCCCTGCGGCAAGGATGACAACTTCCAACTTCATTATCTGGCTCTCGATGATTTGAACTGGGGGCTTATTATACGCAGAGTAATAACGAAAATAAGGGGCTCTCTCCGCGCCATGCCACTCCTCTCTCCCATATCCCGAGCGCACCTGCATCTGTTGATCTACGCCCTGTTGATCAGCACCTCCTTTCCACTGGCCAACTTTCTCGGTACCCAGTATTCGCCGCTGCTGACCACCTGGTTGCGCTTTGCCCTGGCCGCGCTGGGGTTTGTCGGCCTGCTGAAGTGGCAGGGGCAACTGGATTGGCCGGGGTGGCGGGCGTTCTGGCGGTACAGCCTGATAAGCCTGCCGCTGACCGGGTTTTTCCTGCTGATGTTTATGGCCGGTCAAACCGCTTCGGCACTGGCCATGGGCAGCCTGGCCACTCTGGTGCCTCTGTTCAGCGCGCTGCTGGGCTGGTGGTTTATCAAGGAGTCTCCCCGGCCTTCACGACTGATTGCCCTCATCGCCGGTGCCCTGGGCGCCCTCTGGGTACTGACCGGAGGAAAACTGAGTGAGTTGGGGCAGGGGGGCTGGCCTTCCGGCAATACCCTGTTCCTGATCGCCTGCCTGCTGATGGGGGCCTACCCCCTGGTCCTCAAGGTGTTGCACCGGGGTGAGCCGATGCTGAAGGTGACCGGCTGGTCACTGATCAGCGGCACCGGCTGGCTGACGCTCGCCACCGTACTGTGGCAACCGCCACTGACGTTACCGACGCCTTCCCAGTGGCTGGCCATCCTCTGGCTGGCTGTCGCCACCACCATGGTGACCTTTTTCCTGTTCCAGAGCGCGGCTCTGGTGGTGGGGGGCAGCAGTGCCAATGCCTACAGTCTGCTGACGCCGGCCTTCGTCCTGTTGCTCAACCTGATGATGGGGGGCATGACGCCCGGTTGGGCGGTGTTGCCAGGACTGCTGCTGACGGTGTTGGCGCTGTTCTGGTTGCTGATGCAGGATACCGGCCCGCGCAAGTCGCAGGCATAAAAAAGCGCCGCAGAAGCGGCGCCTTTTCTCTTGGGAATGTTTACTTACCCAGGTTCTTACGGATGGTTTCCACCACTCGCAGCTGAGCCAGGGCTTTCGCCAGCTCAATCTGGGCCGCGTCGTAATCGAAGTCCACACCGGCGTTGGCGATGCGCTCTTCCGCGTTGCGCTTAGCTTCGCGGGCCGCTTCCACGTCGATGTCTTCCGCCCGTACGGCCACGTCAGCCAATACGGTCAC
>CAZWED010000315.1:0-4020 GCA_964632645.1 uncultured Ferrimonas sp.
AGTGCGAACTCCCCCGGGCGGAAGCGCAGCTTCTGGTGACGCTCCACCAGCGCGGCGAATAACCCGCGCCCGCACGGCAAACACCACGCCCACTTCCGGTGGGCGGGTTCACTTCGGGCGCTCTGCCCCGTCTTTGCGACACCCGCACCTTTCGCTTCAGTTTTCCCGCCTCTTCAGGCCTGATGGTCAATCCGCTGGTGGATGTTGTTCCACTGTTCCGGAAACCGCCCCTCTACCAGATAGGCGTAGGCAATCAGCTCCGCAATCACCACGTAAAGCGCCGGCGGAATGGTGTCACCCAGCGCCAGTTGGCTGAGCAGGTGAGCCAGTTGTTCATCCTGATGAACCAATACGCCCGCGTCTTCCGCCGCTGCACGAATGCGCCGGGCCAGTTCCCCTTCGCCGGTGGCCACCACTTTGGGGGCCGTTTGGCCGTCGTAGTGCAAGGCAACCGCTTTATCCTCCGCCATGATGGCCTCCGTAGGTCAGAGTGGTGCTGCTTTGTCCCAGACGCGTTGGCACGTCGCCCTGCCGGCAGCGCAGTCCGCTGACGCTCAAACCCACTTCCTGAAAGCGCTGGCGCAACTCGTCAAACCGGCTGCTCACCGCTTCGCTCAATGCAACCGTGCTGGCAACGGCATCCAGATTCAGCGTCTCCGCCCGATAGCGCGCTTTCAACAGCAGGTCGCCATTGCTCAGTTCAAACCGCAGTGACAACAGCCAACTGGGGGCGTCGTCCTCCGGATCGGCCTGGTAGCGTTGCAGTCCCAGTTGCAGTTGTCGCTGCTCCCGCTCCTGACCATAGGGCAGGGCCAGGTACAGGGCCGGATGGTCCGGGTCCGACTGGCTCTGCTGCTGAAAGTGGGCCAGATCGTCAATCATCGGTGTCAGCGCCCCCAACGCGGCCTTACGCTGAGCGTCACTGAGGGTCTCCACAGCGCGCCCGAGCTCACTGCGGTCTGTCCGTCCCCTCGGCAGCACCAAACGCTGCCACAGCGTTGCCAGAGGGCCTAACGGGCTGGCCAAACGGCCACCATAAGGGAACTGACCCACCTGAGAGAACAGGGCCGCCAACAGGGCAGGGTGGGCCAGTTGGGCCAGCGAGGGTAGGGGCAACTGGCTGAGCTGGCTTTGTCCGAACTGCTGGCCGAGCAGCCGTGCCAACATCTGCCAGCCAGCCTCGCCGGCCCCTTCAAAGGGGCGGGATTGCCCTTGTGCCGGAGTAACGGGCACCGCCGGAGCGGGGCCACCCTCCGACAGCGGCGTCAGCACCTGGGCGGCCCCGGGCCGTACCCATTGCCACTGACGGCCGTCGGTGATGCGCAGCCACCAGTCGCTGCCCGGCGGCAGTGGCATGGGAAGGGCAAACGATCCCCCCGGGAGCGTGACCGTCGGCTGCCCCGCCACGAGGCGAACCGGCAACAGGGATTGGCCCGGCAACGATAGCGCCTGCTGCAGGGGGGCGGGCAAGCCACGAATTGGTTGAGGGCTGCCGTGAGCCAGCAAGGGGCGGGCGACCCACTGTCCCGCCGAGGACTGCAACGCCACGGAGGCGGGCAGGGGGTGGGGCGGCGTCTGAAAGTGCAACGTCCTTTGGGCGGTCCGGATCAACAGGGCAGCGCCCGCCATGCGCGCTTCCGCCGCGATAAGCGGCTGAGTCACTTGAGGAAAGCCGGCGGTGAGATGAACCGAAGCTGAACCGGAGATCGGAATCATGATGTTGTGTCTACACTGTGTTGCGGTGATGCTTTATTCGCGTCATGCAAATGATAAGCTTACGATTCTTTGCTGAGTAAGCAGTTGATACCACGGCGCTACACCCCCATATCGGCGGCGTGCACTGAATTCTTGAGGAAGGTTGGGTGAATAGAGGGACTTTTGCGGCGTGGCTGGTGGCGGTGCTGATGACGGCAGCCCCTGGCGTCGTAGCCGAGCAGACGGAAGAATTGGATCTGGAGGTCAGTTACAAAGACCCCCGGGATCCGATCGAGTCCTTCAACCGCCTGATGTGGGACTTTAACTACCTGTTTCTGGACCGCTACCTGTTCCGTCCGGTGGTGCACGTCTACGCGGATTATGTGCCCGCGCCCGCCCGTGACAGCGTGGAAAACGTGGTCCGCAATCTGGATGAGCCCTTCAGTGCCGTCAACAACCTGCTGCAAGCCAAGCCCGACTGGGCGGCAAACGCCACAGCCCGTTTCCTGATCAACAGCACCTTTGGTGTGGTAGGGCTATTCGATGTGGCCAATCACATGGGGTTGCCCCGCAAGCAGGACGAATTCGGCGAAGTGCTCGGTTACTGGGGCGTGCCCAACGGCCCCTACCTGATGTTGCCGGTGCTCGGTCCCAGTTCGGTGCGGGACGAAGTGGGGGATTTTGTGGATAAACTATACTTCCCCCACAGTTTATTCAGTTTTTGGCAGCGGGCTGGCATCTGGGCCCTGGACGGGCTGGCGGTTCGCAGTAAATTGATCGATCAGGAAGCGTTGCTGGATAACGCCTTGGATCCCTACGTGTTTACCAAGGAAGCGTATTTCCAGTATGTCGAATATCAGCTGTATGACGGTAATCCGCCCCAGAAAGAGGAAGAGGACGAATTGCTGGAAGAGTATCTCGACGAGATCGACTGACAATCATAACGATAACAACATGATTTAAGGCGGCGAAGCATGCAGTTGGATGGACTTAGGGTGCTGGTGGTCGAGGACGACCCGGTATTCCGTCAATTGGTGAGCGACTACTGTACGCATTTAGGGCTCAACGTGACCCCGGCGGAAGACGGTCAGGTGGCTCTGGAGCGTTTTCACGACGTCGAGCCTGATCTGGTTCTGGTGGATCTCTGCATGCCACGCATGGGGGGGCTGGACCTGCTCAAGGAGATCTCGCGGATTGCGCCGGAGGTGCCTTCCATCGTCATCACCGGCAACAAGGCGATGTCCGATGTGGTGGATGCCCTGCGGCTTGGCGCCTGGGACTACCTGATGAAGCCCCTGACCGACCTGGCCGTACTCAAGCAGGCCATCATCGACTGCCTGCGTGAAACCGGTGACGTCCCGGCAGCGGACGAGCCGAACATCCCCGGATGGGAAGACCCCGGCCAGTCCATTGAGATGGCGGACAACTTTGATGCCATCAAGCACGACACCCAAACCGCGTCCCTGATCCAGGCGCAACTCTTCCCTGAATCAAGCCAGCGCCGCAACGGGTACGAGTTCGGTTACAACCTGTTCCGTAATCAGCCGGTCAGCGATCGCCTCTGCGATGGCTTTGAGTGCGGCGATCGATTCTATTGCGCCTACCTGGCCCGGGTTCAGCCCAGCGGCAACCTCAGCGCCTTTGTCAGCGTCATCATCCGCAGCTTCTTCAATCAGAAACTCAAGCGCTACCGTCAGGGGGGCAGCGAAGCGATTCTCGAGCCCTTTACCATGCTGAGTTACCTCAACGAGCAATTGGTGAAATCGGGACTGGGCTGCACGCTGGACATCGCCTACCTGGTGCTGGACCGTCGCAGCCGGCGGGTGGCCATTGGCCGGGCCGGAAGCCAGGTCAAAGTTTACCTGCGAGCCGGAGACCTGCTCTCGCCGCTGGCGCTGCCGGAAAGCCCGCCAATCGGGCAAAGCAGCTGGGGCCAGCCCAACTGTCACTATCGCGACCTTGCCGAAGGCCAGGCGCTGGTGCTGCTGGAAGGCGCCGCCATTGCCCGGGAAACCGTAATGGCGGAGCAGTTCAGCGGATTGCAGGACGACACCGCCGGTGGCGCCTGCCTGCAGTTGAAGTGCTCGGCGTAGCGGCTGGCCATCACACCCAAACCCAAACCAACCCGAAGCGACATTGTCTCCCGTAGCGTGCGCCTGTGGCGCACGAAAACCCGGGGTGATGCGGCCACAACACAAACCAACACCGAAGCGACGCTGTCTCCGTAGCGTGCGCCTGTGGCGCACGAAACCCGGAGTGATGCGGCCCCAACACAAAACAATCCGAAGCGACGTTGTTTGCCGTAGCGTGCGCCAGTGGCGCACG
>CAZWED010000316.1:0-3960 GCA_964632645.1 uncultured Ferrimonas sp.
ATAGTCGGGGGCGACGCAGATCTGCCCGGCATTGAGGCTCTTGCCGAAGATCATCCGCTCCACCGCGGTGGCCACCGGCATGTCGGGGGCGATCAGGCAGGGGCTCTTGCCGCCCAGCTCCAGGGTGAGAGGGGTGAGCTGGGGCGCGGCGGCGGCCATCACCAGCTTGCCCACCGCGGTGGAGCCGGTAAACAGCAGGTGATCGAAGGGCAGGGCGCTGAACGCGGCGGCGGCGTCGGCTTCGCCCTCGATGATGGCCACCTCATCGTCATCAAAGGCCTCGGCCAGCAGGGCGCGGATGGCGCGGTTGGTGGCGGGGGTAAACTCCGACAGTTTGATCATGGCGCGGTTGCCGGCGGCCAGAACGGTGATCAGCGGGCCGATGGAGAGCATCACCGGGAAGTTCCAGGGCACCAGAATGCCCACCACACCCAGGGGTTGGTAGTGCACCGTCACGCTGGCAGGGCTGAGCAGCAGGCCCGGGCTGCGGCGCGAGGGCTTCATCCAGCTGCCCAGGCGTTTGATGGTGTAGTCGATGTTGCCCACGCAGGGCATCACGTCGGAGAGCAGCGTGTCGTAGCGGGCCCGGTGGCCGAAATCCTGGCTCAGGGCGTCGCACAGGGCGTCCTTGTGCGTCAGGAGTGCCGCCTTAAGGGTTTCCAGTTTGGCTTTGCGCTCCTCCAGGCTGGGCATGGGGGCGCGTTGGTAGGCCTGGCGCTGACGCTCCAGCACGGTGGCCATCTGGCCAGGGTGGAAGGGGATCGTCTCCTCACCGGCGGCGGGATCGGTGGCGTGGGACAGTTCGCTCACGAAAGCTCCTTGTGCTCAAAAAGCACTCGACTGATTGGTCGGTCTAAAGGTAGCGAACAAAAAACGGCACCGCAAGGTGCCGTTCTGAACCGGGCTCAGGAACCGCCCAGCAACGCCTCGATGGCGCCGGTGATCTTCGGGTCATCCGGTTCGGTCTTGGGTGACCAGTAGTCCACCAGATTGCCTTGCTTATCCACCAGGTACTTGTAGAAGTTCCACTTCGGTGCGCCGCCCTGACGGGCCAGCTCGGCAAAGATGGGGTCCGCGTCGGAGCCACGCACCGCCGCCGGAGTCAGCATGGTAAAGCTGACACCGTAGTTGCGATAACAGACGTCGGCGGTTTCCGCTTCGTCATCCGCTTCCTGGAAGAAGTCGTCGGAGGGCATGCCGATGATCACCAGGCCCTGGGGGCCGTACTGTTGATGCAGGGCCTCCAGCTGTTTGAACTGGGGGGTGAAACCACAGTGGCTGGCGGTGTTCACCAGCAGCACCGCCTTGTTGGCTGTCAGCTCACACAGGTCAACGGTGTCATTGGAGTGCAAACGGCGCTTTTCGGTGTCGAGCCAGTCGGGGCACTGCGCCGCAGAGGCGCCGGCGCTGGCCAGCAACAACAGGGGGAGTAGCATTTTCATCATCGGCTCCTTGCCAGATATCGATTCCGTTTCAACGCATCCGGCAGGGACGGCGATCACCTGCCGGACGGTGGGGATGCTCAGGCGGTGATGGTTTTCACGCCTTCCGCGGTGCCCAGCAGCAGCACATCGGCGCCGCGCAGGGCAAACAGACCGTTGGTGACCACGCCAACCAGGTTGTTCAGCTCCGCTTCCAATGCTTTGGGATCACGGATCGCCCAGCTGTGCACGTCCAGGATCTGACATCCGTTGTCGGTAATGCAACCTTCACGGTACACCGGATCGCCGCCCATTTTCACGATGGCGCGGGCCACCGCGGAGCGTGCCATCGGAATCACTTCGATCGGCAGCGGGAACTGCCCGAGGGTGTCCACCAGCTTGCTCTCATCGGCGATGCAGATGAATTTCTTGGCGACGGAGGCGACGATCTTTTCCCGGGTCAACGCGGCGCCGCCCCCCTTGATCATGTCCATGCTGTGGTTGATCTCGTCGGCCCCGTCCACGTAGATGGACAGGTCGTTGACGCTGTTGAGATCGAACACTTCGATGCCCAGTGCCTTAAGGCGCTCGGTGGAGGCTTCGGAGCTGGATACCGCGCCGCGGATCTGATCCCGGATGGTGCCGAGGGCATCGATAAAGTGATTTACGGTGCTGCCGGTGCCGACACCGACGATGCTGTCGCGTTCTACGTAATCGATCGCGGCCAGCGCGGCGGCTTTTTTCAGGGCGTCTTGAGACATTGTGGGTTCTCCAGAGGGGCGTTTTTTTGCCGCGATTATAGTGGGGATACGTCTCGCTGTCGCCTTCGGTAGAAGCGGGCACAAAAAAGCCAAGGCCGAAGCCTTGGCAAAAAACAACAAGAACAGGGAGGGTGGAGCGTTTAGGAGGCTTTGGCCTCAATCACCCGCGGCTCAGCGCCGCCGATGAGGATTTTGCGCGGCTTCAGGGCTTCCGGGATCTCGCGCTCCAGTTCAACGTGGAGCAGACCGTTCTGCAGGTCGGCGCCCACCACTTTGACGTGGTCCGCCAGACGGAAGCGGCGCTTGAAGTTGCGCTCCGCAATCCCCTGGTGCAGGAATTGCCGGTTGGCATCGGACTTGGCCTTGGTGCCTTCGATGCGCAGGGTGTCGCCTTCGATTTCGATGTCCAGTTCGTCCTGGCTGAAACCGGCGACTGCCATGGTGATTCGGTATTTGTCCTGTTCCACCAGTTCGATGTTGTAAGGAGGGAAGCCTCCTTGTTCGACACGCATCGCTTCGTCCATCACTTTGGCAAAGCGATCAAAGCCGATGGCGGATTTGTACAGGGGGGTCAGATCGATAGTACGCATAGTTTGTGTCCTCTTTTGAGCAACATATCCGGGTTAACGGGCCTCCATCGAGCACCCGTACCCCGGATCTGGGGGAGCCCATTTCGGCTTTCAAGGGGACGGTGCGAAAAAAATTGCGCAGTGGCTTTTGGCCACCGCACAACCGGCCCGGCCGGAAACCGGCGCAGAGAGGTTTTACTTCGGTGACGGGGATTGCTAGCGTGACGGCTCACGGATGACCATGATCTTCAGCGACAGGGACGCAGCATGACGCAAACCTCTTCCTCCACCGAGCCGACGCCTTCGGGCATCCTGGGCCTGATCGAGCGGATCGGCAAAGCGATCCCCGATCCGGTGATCATCTTTATGAGCCTGCTGGCTCTGAGCCTGGTGCTTACCGCAGTTATCGGCGGCCTCACCTTTGAAACCCCCGGCGCCGATGGCGGTGTGGTGGTCCATACCATCAAAGACATGACCGACGCACAACACGTGCGCTGGCTGTTTGATAACGCCCTGTTGAAGAACTGGCTTGGTTTCGGTGGCGGCGTGCTGGGGGTGATCCTGATTGTGATGCTGGGGGTAGGCGTCGCGGAGCACTCCGGCCTGCTGACTGCGGTGATCAAAACCCTGGGCACCCGCCTGAGCGATCGCTTTCTGGCGCCGGCGGTGGTGTTCCTCGGGATCATGAGTTCCATCGCCACCGACGCCGGTTACCTGGTGCTGGTGCCGTTGGCGGGATTGCTCTATGCCGGCCTGGGTAAGAACCCGCTGATTGGCATGGCAGCCGCCTTTGCCGGGGTCTCGGCCGGCTTCAGTGCCAACCTGATCCCCGCCACACCGGTGGACGTGATCATCGGCCTCAACGCCCGGGTGTTTGCCGAATCCCAGGGCGTGCCGTTTGCCACCGCAGACGGCCGCACCCTCACACCGGCCACCATGCACTATTACTTTATCGCGGTATCCACCTTTGTGCTGGCGGGGCTGGGCGCCTGGGTGACCCAGCGCTTCGTGGCCCCGCGACTCGAAAAGATGAGTTACCAGTTGCCCGAGGGGATGGACCTGGCGGACTTCTCGGTGACGCCGGAAGAGTCCCGTGGGCTCAAGGCCGCATTCTGGGGCTTGCTGGTGGCGCTGGGTCTGGTGGCGGCGCTGGCGATGGGTCCGCTGGCACCCTATGTCGACGACAACGGCCGCACCGTGACTCCCTAC
>CAZWED010000317.1:0-3904 GCA_964632645.1 uncultured Ferrimonas sp.
GCGGTCACACCCTGGCAGTGGTTTCTGCAAGGGTAGACCATCCGGCTTAAAGGGGGGAGTTAGCGGCGGTTCAGTGCGCCGAGAAATCCGGTCAGATCTTCCGTGCGGTAACAGGCCGGGTGCTCGGCCAGATCTTTTCGGTTTACCAGCACGGTGCGCATGCCCAGGGCGCGGGCAGTGGTCAGGTTATCCGGCTGGTCGTCAAACATCACCGCGTTGTCGGCGTGGAAACCGAAGTGATCGCAGATCGTTTTGAACGCGTGGGGATGTGGCTTCATCTGGTAGTCCACCTGCTCAACGCTGAACAGCCCTTCAAAGCAATGGGACAGGCCGAGGTGGTCCAGCAACCGCTCGGCATAGGGGCGTGAGGCGTTGGTGAACAGAATGCGTCGCTTGTTGGTCGCCAGCAGTTCGGACGCCAGCTCCGGCACCCGCGGCAGAGTATCCAGTTCGACGTTGTGGGCGTACTCGGAAAAGGCGTTAAGGTCGACGTCCGGGTGATGCAACTGCAGCCCCCGCAGGGTACCGCCGTACTGCTTGTAGTAGCGGTGGCAGAATGCCTGGGCATCCTCATCGCTCAGCTGAAACTCCCGGGCAACGAAGTCGCGCATGCGGCGCCCGACTTGCTCAAGAATACCGGTTTCCGGGGCGTAAAGGGTGTTGTCCAGATCGAACAGATAAACGTCGCGTTCTAATAGGGGTGACACGTTGGGGGAACTCCTGTACTGCGGGGCAGGCAAGGGTAACAATGCCCCCGCTGGCTCGCAAGGGCTCAGCACCCGCCGTTGACGATGGCATCGATGCCCTGCTGGCAAAACCACTGGGCGATCGCCTCAAGACGGGCGACCGGCGTTTCCGGCCAGGTTGTCGCCGGGTCGCGCACGCCGTGGTGGCGGAAGCCGTTCAGCCTGAGCGGACGTGCCCCCGGCAGGGCGTGGATAAACTCTGCCAACGCCGCCAGCTCCGCGTCGCTGTCATTTCGGTCCACGATCACCAGAAAGCGCAACTCCCGCAGTTTGTCCTGCTGCGCCAGGTGGCGGGCGCTGGCCAGCACTTTGCTGTTGTCGCGCCCGGTCAGGGCTTTGTGCAGCGTCGGATCCATCGCTTTGATGTCCAGCATCACACCATCGCTGTGGCTGAGCAGGGGGTCCCAGTGGGGGCGATCGAGCACACCGTTGGAGTCGATCAGCAGGTCCAGATGGGCGGTGTCGGGGTGACGCTTGAGGCGCGCCTGCAGCGCCGCCAGAAAGCGGTGTTGTTGCGTGGCTTCGCCACCGGAAAAGGTCACCCCGTCCAGCAGCAGAGCGTGATCGGCGATCACGCGCAGTAACTCGTCCACCCCGTAGCGGCGGGCATAGGGCGCGCCGCTACGGGGGCAGTGGGGCAGGCACTGGTCGCAACGCTGGCATCGGTCAACGGCGTGCAGCAGTCGCCGTTTGCCGTTGACGCTGGCGTCCTGCAACGCCTGTTGCGGGCAGTGCGGCAGGCAATCAAGGCAGTGGTTGCAGTGACCGATGGTTTGCGGGTTGTGGCAGGTGACACAGCGCATGTTGCAGCCCTGGAAGAACACCACCAAACGACTGCCGGGCCCGTCCACGCAGGAGAAGGGCAGGATCCGGTTGACCGGGGCGGTGAGCGGCGCTGGCGTCGTGGCCGGTGCCAGGCCGGCTGGCGCCGGCCTGCTGGGCGCCAGGAGAGGCTTAAGGCTTACCACAGGTTGGACGGGTGCTGTTCGTGATTGAGGGAGCGCGCCTGGCGACGGAGGATCTGGCCAACGTCCACCGCTTCCAGCCCCAGGGCCGTGGACTGGTGGCGTTCCGCCTGGTGGCGGTACTTCTCAATGTCCGACTTCTTCACCAGAAAACCGGTGACCCGAACCAGATCACTGTCACTCAGGTTGGCGGTAAACACCCGCATCCCCAGACGGAAGCCGCCGCGGATAAGTCGGGTCAGGGCCTGTGGGTTGCGACGAATCGTCGGGTCGAAGCCCAGAATGTCGCTGACGCCCGCCTGGAAGTAGGTGTGCATTCGCGCGGTGGCCCGGATGTAGCTGGCCGGGTCCGGTTCCTCTCCGATGGGAATGCGGGTTCCGGCGGTCTCTTCGGTGTCGCAGGAGATGCCGGACTGGGCGTGCAGCATCACCTTGTTATCAAGGCAGTAGGGCATGGTGATCCGGCTGACCGCTTCGGCGTACGCGGCGATCAGGGTTTCCGCCAGCGCGTTGGCTTCTTCATCCAGCCCGTAGCGTCCGGTTTTGCCGGCGGCGGCCATCAGTTGGTTGACCAGCTCGGCGGTACCGTAGATGCCGAACATGGCGGTGAACTTGTCCGGGTCCAGCAGGCCCTCCTGGCACAGGAAGTGGTGGCGATAGAACTGGGTGTCCTCCACCAGAGCGCGGATGCGGTGCTCCAGCCCCCGGGCCATCAGGTCGACGCAACGGGGCAGGGCGCGGTTCAGGTAGTCCTCCACGGTGCCGTCGCACAGCGTGAAGGAGACCCGCAGGTTGAGGCGCAACAGGGTGTGCGCGCCACCGCCCAGCGGCAGCGAGTTAAAGCAACTGACGTTGGCGTACTCCCCCTCGAAATCCCGGGCGATGCGCTCGTGGTTGGCGATGTGCGGCTTATTGCAGGCGATGATGTTGTCGGTCAGCTGGGCCAGCAGATCATCCGGGGTGATGCCCGCCTGGTAACGGAATGTCAGGTTGGGGACCGATTGCGCCAGCTCCGCGTCAATGCGCAGCAGGGTGCGGCCCACCCGGCTGTCCTGGGGCCCCAGGTTCACGTGGGCGAAGGCGTCCGGCACGATGCGGTCGATCATCTGCCAGAAACGGCGCAGCTTCTTGTACAGGGCGTCGTCGCTGAGATCGCCCACATAGGGCTCCAACAGGGCATCCAGGTGGCCGAGAAACACCGGGAAGGTGGTTACCGAGGGCACGTGCTGATAGAGGATGGTCAGCAGGTGCAGGGCGTCGTCCAGGTCCTCTGCCGGTTCCAGCTCGAGAAACGCGCTGCCGTTTTCCAGGGTACGGCGGTAATCCGGCAGGGTGTAGCGCGGCTTAAAGGGGGCCGCCGGTTCAAACATCTCGTGCAGCAGGCCGCTGGCCACCGCCTCCGCCACATCGGGATCGTAGTTGGGGGCCGGCAGGGCCGCCTCGAGACGCTGGTACAGGGCCAACTGCTTTTGCGCGGGGGTGAGGGTGTGTTCGCGCACCAGTCGTGCGGCATCGTCCAGTAGGGTTTGGTATGCGGACATCGGACTTCTCTTCTCGGTTCCGTTGGCGGGCCGGCCATCGCCGGCCAGGGCGTGGCGCAAGTGTATCAACCGGTTCGAAATTTCCCGCTGTCGGCGGGTTGGAACTGCGAGCGGGATCGCCCTTTGTTGCTGACGGGGTGAGGGGCCAACGTCCGGTGACAGAAGAAACTGAGCCGGTGATGGTTGGAGAACTGACTATGCTCATCTATCGGACGTCGCGGAAGGCCGGATGTTATCCGGTCACAAAGTGACGAATTGCCCTTTAGCCTGCGGATGAAGATGGGATTAACGCCTGTCCATTCGGGCGGTTCAGGTCAATCATCTATCGGAAAACCGAGCCTATGAAGATGTCAAACCGTAGCCTCTTTCTACTCTGCGCTCTTGGCGCCAATGGGGTACTGGCAGCCGAAACCGTGACGCCGGAAACCTACATCCGCGCTGAGACGGATTTTGCCTTTGCCGATTTTCAGAACAACGCTGGCGGCCGGATCAATCAGTTTTTCTTAATCACCCAGCCGACACCGCTTGATGCGCAATCGGTGGTGCGAATGAATCGGGACACCTTGTATGGCGGTGCGGTTGTGGATACCGAAGGGGGGGCGACGGTGACCATTCCGGCCTTCCCGGATGATCGCTACTTCTCGGTGCTGGT
>CAZWED010000318.1:0-3897 GCA_964632645.1 uncultured Ferrimonas sp.
CTGCTGCCCACCGCGGTGATCAGCTCCATCCTCTTTTCCATCACCGGGGTGTTCTGGACCTTCCTCATCACCTGCGCCTCCATGAGCATCATGGGGATGATTGGCATCTTGGTGCTGATGGGCGTGGTGGTGAACAACGGCATTGTGCTGGTGGACCAGATCAACCAGCGGGAACCGGACCTGCAGCGGATGCAGGCGGCCATCGTCGATGCCGCGGTCACCCGTCTGCGCCCGGTACTGATGACCGTGGCCACCACCATCCTCGGCCTGGTGCCGCTGGCGCTCAATGACACCCGGCTGGCCGGAGGGGGGCCCAGCTACACACCGATGGCCCTGGCCATCATCGGTGGCCTGGCGTTTTCCACGCTCACCAGCCTGTTCCTGGTGCCCTATCTCTACCTGATGCTGTGCCGTCTGCGCCACCGCGTGGCCACCGGAGTGGGCAACGTCATCGCGATGCGGGCACGCATCCTGCCAGACTGGCTCTAATATAAAGTGAGTAAACCGGGCCTGATATTCTCAGGCCCGTTTCATATCCACCGCTTTTTGCTGGCTTTACAAAGCGGTAAACTCTAGCTTAAGACGCATGTTAATAAGGAGTGAACGGAATGACTCGCCTTGCTTCGATCGCGCTGTCCCTCTGGGCACTGTCCGTCTACGCCGGACCAGCAGAGGATGACCGCTTTGCCAATGTCCAGATCACCAGTGAGGCCCTCGCCCCGGGCATTCACATGCTCACTGGCGCAGGCGGCAACATCGGTGTCAGCAGCGGCCCGGATGGCCTGCTGATCATCGATGACCAGTTCGCCCCACTGGCGGAAAAAATCGACGCCGCGCTGAACCGTATCCAGCCCGGTCCGGTCCGCTTTATCATCAACACCCACCACCACGGCGACCACACCGGCGGCAACGCCCACTTCGCCCAAAGCGGCACGGTGTTTGCCCACCAGAACGTGTTAAAGCACCTGCAGGCGGACGACGCGGTCTCCGAAGCACACTGGCCCGTTGTCACCTTCCAGGATGGCATCGCCTTCCGCTTCAATAACCAGAACATCCGGGTGATACACCTGGGTGCGGGCCACACCGACGGCGACTCCCTGGTGTGGTTTGAGGGCGCCAATGTGCTGCACATGGGTGACCTGTTCTTTAAGGACCGCTTCCCCTTTGTCGATCAGGCCCACGGCGGCACCGTACGCGGCTACGTTGAGCGGGTCAGGGAAGCGTTGACCTGGACCGACGACAACACCCGAATCATTCCCGGCCACGGTGACCTCGCCAACAAGGCGGACCTGGCCCGCTTCCTCACCATGCTGGAAGACTCGCTGGCCTGGGCGGAATCGATGAAAGGTCAGCCCAAGGCGGCGTGGCATGAGGCCGGTGTGCCGGAGGCCTATCAGGACTGGGCCTGGCAGTTTATCGGTGAATCCCGTTGGATAGACACCCTGTGGCAGGAGATGGAGACAACGCCATGATGGGATTGATCCTGTTTCTCGGGGCCGCGCTGGTGCTGGCCCTTATCCCGGTTTACCTCGGATGCCGCATTCTGCGGGTGGGCAACCCCAGTTGGTGGGGAGCGCTGGCTGCGGTGGTGGCGGCGCTGGCGCTGCAGGATCTGGCGATGCGCTACGTCACCGACATTGAGCTGGCCTGGCTGGCGTCGGTGTTCCTCAGCGGCTTTGCCTTCTCATTGCTGCTGGACACCAGTTACCTGCGGGGGTTGGTGATCGGCGTGTTTGTGCTGGGGCTGCAGTTTGCGGTTACCCAGGTGCTGCTCGAGGGCGAGCCGCCTTCGGAAGCACTGAACAACCGGATCCTCGCCGCCCAGGAAGAGCTGTGGCCGGAGTACCACTGAGAACGGGATGATCGGGTGTCAGAAACCACAACGCCGCGCATCTGCGCGGCGTTGTTGATTGCACGGGCGGTCAGGCCAGCAGCGAGCGTACCCGCTCCAGGTCTTCCGGCGTATCGACCCCGGCCGGAGGCGGCTCCACCGCCTGGGCCACGTGGATCTTCTCGCCCTGATACAACACCCGAAGCTGCTCCAGCGACTCGATGGTTTCCAGCGGGCTGACCGGCCACGCCACGTAGCGACGGATAAAACCGGCGCGGTAGGCGTAGATGCCGACATGACGCTGGGCACCAGCACTCACGCCCTGCCCCGCCGCAAACCCGTCGCGATCCCAGGGGATGGCGGCGCGGCTGAAGTAGAGCGCGTGGCCGTGCTGATCGCACACCACCTTAACGGCGTTGGGGTTGTGCATCTCCTCGGCGTCGTCAATCGCCACCGACAGGGTGGCCATCGACGCGCTGCCCCGGGCCAGGTTATCCGCCAGCTGACGGATGTTGGCTTCCGGGATCAGCGGCTCATCCCCCTGCACGTTGACCACAATGGCATCGTCCGCCAGCGTCAGGGTATCCACCACTTCCGCCAGGCGCTCGGTGCCACTCTGGTGGTCCGGCGAGGTCATCACCACTTCACAGATGCCATCCAGCGCGGCTTCGACCCGCGCATCATCGGTGGCCACGATCACCCGCTCGGCGCCGGACGCCTGGGCCCGGGCCACCACGTGCTGAATCATCGGCTTGCCGGCGATCGACACCAGCGGCTTACCCGGCAGGCGGGTGGAAGCGTAACGCGCCGGGATCACCACGATAAAGCTCATGCTCAGGCCTCGTCGCGAAGGGGCTCGGCCCGATCTTCCAGCAGCACCGGGATCCCCTCGGTGATGGGATACACCAGCCGATCCGCCTTGCAGATCAGGCGCTCGCCTTCCCGGTCGTACTCCAGCTTACCCTTACAAACGGGGCAAGCGATGATCTCCAGCAGCTTGTTGTCAAAGCTCATCGAGCGATTCCCTCAACTTACGCAAAAATTCGGTATCAAAATCCCGCCCAAAACTAGCAGTTACCGGTAGGTAATACCAGTTGGAGCGAGCAAAGGTGCGGCATTTGACCGCGTCTTTTTCGGTCATCACCAGACTTTCCCCGTTGGGGGTCAGCGCCAGCAACGCATCGGCCTGATAAGCCTGGTGATCGGCAAAGCCGTGACAGGCAACCGGCGCCAGGCCCAGCCCCGTCAGGGTGTGGAAAAAACGGGGCGGGTGTCCGATGCCCGCCATCGCCACCAGCGGGCCCTCCGGCGTCTGTTCGCCCTGGCCGTCCACCCGTTGCCAGGCGTCGGGGTTCAGGGTCATCCGGTGTTCCCCCGGCCGGGGCTCACCGCCGTTGCAGACCCGAAGGTCACAGCGTGCCAGGCGGGCGGGCGACTCGCGCAGCGGGCCCATCGGCAACAGGTGACCATTGCCAAAGCGCCGTTCGCCATCGATAACGGCCACCTCCAGCGTGCGCGCCAGACGGTAGTGTTGCATGCCGTCGTCGCTCACCAGGATGTCCACTTCGCCGCTGTCGATCAGGCTGTGTGCCACGGCGACCCGGTCACTGCCAACGGCAACCGGAACGCCGGTTCGCTGGGCCATCAGCGCCGGTTCATCGCCACTCTGGGCCGGCGGGGTATCGGCAGTAACCCGAAAAGGGTAATGGGGCGCCTGCCCGCCGTAGCCCCGGCTGATGATGCCCGGGCGGTAGCCGGCGCGCTTGAGCAGCTCCACCAGATGGATGACGGTGGGGGTTTTGCCGTTGCCCCCCACGGAGATGTTGCCCACCACCACCACCGGCACGCCCACGTTGACGGCGGTCAGCCAGCCACGGCGGTACAACCAGCGGCGAGTGCCGCTGATCAGGGCGAACAGGGCGGTCAGGGGGGCCAGCAGCCACAGGGCCGGGTGCCCCTCCTGCCAGGCCCGCTCCAGAGCCTTACTCATCCCAGATCACCCATCTGCAACTGCTGCAGTTGGGCGTAGATGCCGCCGTGGTTGATCAGGTCGTTGTGGTCGCCCT
>CAZWED010000319.1:0-3896 GCA_964632645.1 uncultured Ferrimonas sp.
GTCCGGAGACCACATGGCAACCGCCAGGATGGCGAACGGCAGGGAGGCGATAAAGTGCTGCAGCGTCGGCAGACCCAGCATCCAGCCCTGTTCGGTGGAGCCCCACCAGTACACGGGGTTCAGGTTCGGCAGACCGGTTTCGGTGGTGAAGGTCAGGTCAAAGCCGGCCCCCAGCAGCAGGGCGGTCGCCAGGCCGGTGAAGGCACAGGCGGGGATCGCCAGCCAGCGTTTGCCCACTTTGGCCAGGAAGGCGTACAGCACAATGGTGACCGCCAGCACAATCAGACCCACGTGGCCCATGCCGATGCCGGTGGACCAGTTCTGAATGTCGCTGATTTGGCTCATGGCGCCGGTAAAGCCGAGGAACACCAACAGACCGCCGGCGACCCCTTCCCCGGTGAGATTCACCAGTCTTGAGCCCCCTTTAAAGGCACTGAGCAGCAGACCAAAGACCCCCAGCAGCAGCGCCAGGGCCAGCGGGTGAGCGCCTGCCAGAGCGATGGCACCGATCAGCGGGATCATCGGGCCGTGGTTACCGGCCAGGTTGGAGCGGGGGTTCAGGAAGCCCGGGGCAATGATGCAGAACAGCAGTGCCGGAATGAGCATCTCAACGCGGGCCACTTCAATGGCAAATTCGCGACCCAGTTCGACGTGGTCCCAGGCTTGGGAGAGGCCGTCGGCCCAGGACATGGCGACCGCAGAGTACATCGCGATAATGCCGATGGTACCGGCCAGTGCGGGGACCAGGTCCTCCCACTCGAAGTTGTAATCCCGACCGGGCAGGTTCAAACGCCAGCGGCGCGGCTTCATGATTTGCAGTTCGTGTTCCAGGTATTCAGACCGGGTTGCGAACTCGCTGGCCGGGCGGTGTGCTTCCCGGTAGGACTTCTCTTCGGGTTTTGTTGTCTGCTCTTGCATGGCAACAACCACTCCTTAACACAAGGGGTATCAATGACAACCGATGGGATCCGGTTCGTTAGCCGATAACCAAAATCCATCACAGTATAGCTTTGCGCGATATTCTGAAGACATCTGCGCCAGATACCGTGATCCACATCCGAAGTCTTACCAATTTACCAATGACTTTTTCAGGGTTGCGGCGATTTTGTCCGAACACAGCATGATTGTGATCTGGCTTCCTTGACTCAGGTCAATCTGAGCAACGAATATTCGCTTTAAGAAGTGCTTTTTCATGGCATTGGCAGAAACGAGGCCAAACCACACTCACGGGCGATTTTCCCTCGATATTGATGGCTTTTTCGAATGGCCAAATATTGGTAAGACCAAAATACAAAAGGCGCCCGAAGGCGCCTTTTTGGTGTTCCGGCCAGGCCGATTACTCGGCGTTGGCGGCGAAGCGTTCCAGCCCCCAAACCAGGCCAATGCCGGCCGCGGCACAGAGCAGTGCCATGGGGATTTGTGCTGAGGCGCCGGTCAGGGCCTCGTAGTGCCAGGGGCTGATCGCCTGCTCCAGCAGCGGCACCCGCTCACCACCGGAATTGGTGCGCCAGGTCAGCACCTCTTTCCAGGGCCAGATCTTGTTCAGTGTGCCCAGCATCAGGCCACAGAGAAACGCCAGAGTCAGGCCGTGGTAACGGCGCAGCAGGAAGCTGAGCAGATGGGAGAAGCTCAGCAGGCCCAGCACACAGCCACAGGCGAACAGGGTGATGACGGTGAAATCCAGCCCCTTAACCGCCGCCAGCACCGGCCCATAGAGCCCCAGCAGCAGCAAAATGAAGGAGCCGGAGATCCCCGGCAGAATCATGGCGCAGATCGCCAGCATGCCGCCAAACAGGAAGTTGGTGTAGCTGGCTTCCAGTGTCAGCGGATTGGCCACGGTGATCACCCAGGCCAGGGCAAATCCTGCCGCCGCGGCCAGCGCGGTACCCACACCGTGTCCTTTAATGGAGCGGCCGATGTGGACGAGGGAGATGAGGATCAGACCGAAGAAGAAACTCCACAGCGGCACCGGATGGTGCGCCAGCAGGTAGGTGATCAGCCGCGCCAGGGTAAAGATGCTGGTCAGGATCCCGCCCAGCAGCGTCACCAGAAAGGTGCCGTTGATGTGGGACCAGGCACCGGCGATGCCCTCCCGGCGCCAGACGCCAATAAGGCTGGGGTTGATGCGGCGGATGCTCTCCAGCAGCTGGTCGTAGATGCCACTGATAAAGGCGATGGTGCCGCCGGACACGCCGGGCACCACATCGGCGGCGCCCATGGCCATCCCTTTTAAAAAGGTACGAAAATCAAAACTCATGTAAGAACAGTACTCACCGGACTATGCAGTGGGAGGATTATATCGGCTTTTTGTCGAAAGGTTGTGGATCAAAAAAAGGGGCCGAAACGGCCCCGAACTGATCGTGGGGAACATCAGGGAGTCGTGCTGTGTAAGTAGTGGTCCAGATCGCGGTTCCAGTCGAGCTGATCCAGCCAGATGCGGATCAGCCTCGATTTCGAGATGCCGGTATGGTGTGACAGCAGATTGAGCCGCTCTATGGTCTGGTCGTTGAGGCTGAAGTTGGCCTTCTTGCAGCGGCACACTTCACAGCTGCGGGCCGGCATCAGCGACACCACCGTACTGTGGCCGGCGCTGTAGGCCACAGCGCCGTTAATGAACGCCTCAAGGTGCGCCTCACGCCCGTCGCGGGGGTACGCTTCCGCTTTACTGGGCGAGGGCGATTTGCGCTTTAAATTCAGCAGGCTCATGGTTCCCCCTCTGGCCACGATAGAGCAGTTCGTGAATGATCTGGCGGATCTCGGTGGCGCACTTGCCGTCCGGTTCCGACTCCATCACCGACATGCCGGACTCTTCGCTGTCGTCGTACATGTTGCGGCTGTACGTCACCGCGTCCAGCACCGGCAGGCCGTAGGAGCGGCACACCTCTTTGGCTTCCAGGATCCGCGGCGCCAGCGACGGCAGTGAGGGGCATTGGGTGATGACGAACGCCATGTTCATCTTGGGGTTAACCATCTGGCAGGTGGAGACGATGTCCTCCATATGCTCAACGGTTTTTAAATCGCGACGCTTGGGACGCAGCGGCACCAGAACGTGGTCGGCCACCGCCATGGAGGAGCGCAGCGCCAGATTGTCCTGACCGCCGCAATCGATCACCAGGTAATCGTAACGCTCTCGCAGGCTGATCAGCTCGTTGCGGATCTTGCCGTAAAGTTGGATGCAGTTGATGTGAGGCAGTTGGGGATTGCCGTTGCGTTCCTGAACCCAGTCCGAGGTGGTGCGCTGGGGATCGCAATCCACCATCAGCACGTTGCCCTCTTCTTCTGTTCTCAGGTACACCGCAATATTTTGGGCCAGACAGCTTTTCCCGCTGCCCCCTTTTTCTCCACCGACAAGGATAATCATGATCGACTCCTTCCCTGACTGAACAAATGAGTGGTCCGGGCGAACCACGCCTGCACTGAAAAAGGAGGTGCGATCACGGAAGGGATCAATACACTCGGCAGCCCCGCTATCGATAGCGTTTGCCTTAGACCGGAGGCTTTGCGTCCCAGGCTTTCACCTGGTTTGCCTTTTTCGTCGTGCTTTTCCCATCATAGCCAATGCGTTGGCGGATACCAGATCATTTTTCACACATCTCACCGAACAACTCATAACAAGGCGATGAAAAAGGGGCCTGAATGGCCCCCTTTTTGTTCAGATAACGCCCAGCTCTCTGAGGCGCTCCATCAGGTAGCTGTGTGCGGTATGCCGTCGGGACAGCACCACCTCGGGACGGGGGTGCAAAAACAGCGGCAGGGAGATGCGGGAACGGTTGCTGGCCTCCCCTTCCGGATTGATGACCCGGTGGGTGGTGGAGGGGAAATAACCGCCTGAGGCTTCCTGCAGCATGTCACCGATGTTGACGATCAGGGTGCCAAAATCACAGGGCACGTCCATC
>CAZWED010000320.1:0-3893 GCA_964632645.1 uncultured Ferrimonas sp.
AGTTGCAGGCCATCGTAGAAGCGATGGTGGCGCAGGTGCCCGCAGGGGCCACCGAAACCCCGGATTTCCTCTACTCCGGTGCCCCCTGGAAGGTGTCCAAGGCGCAGTACGATGCGCTGCTGAAGGAGAGCGAGTACGCGGCCTGGCTGGCGGCGTTTGGCTACCGGGCCAACCACTTCACCGTGGATGTGAATGCCCTGGGCGGCTTTGAGACTCTGGAGGCGGTGAACCAGGCCCTTAAGGACGCGGGGTTTGAGCTCAACGCCAGCGGTGGCGAAATCAAGGGCTCTCCGGAGGTGTTGCTGGAGCAGTCCTCCACCCTGGCCGACAAGGTGGCGGTGCGCTTTACCGATGACACCGTGGTGATCCCGAGCTGCTTCTACGAGTTTGCCCTGCGCTACCCGAAAGCGGACGGGCAGCTCTACACCGGCTTCGTGGCGGCCTCGGCGGACAAGATCTTCGAGTCCACTGACGCCCGTTGAGCGACAGGCAAAAAAAGGCCGCCCGATGAGGGCGGCTAAGCAGTAGAAGGTTCATGATCCGAACCAGAGGTCTGATACCGAGTCTATGCGCTGTCGCCTGAACGTCAGCCAAACAAAAAGGCACCCCGTGGGGTGCCTTTTCTGATCCGGTCTCTCGGCTTAGCGAGTGCCGTAAACCACGATGGTTTTGCCGTGGGCCTGGATCAGGTTTTGCTCTTCCAGCATCTTCAGGATGCGGCCTACGGTTTCGCGGGAGCAACCGACAATCTGGCCGATCTCCTGACGGGTGATCTTGATCTGCATGCCGTCAGGGTGAGTCATGGCGTCGGGCTGCTTGGCCAGGTTCAGCAGAGTCTGGGCAATGCGACCGGCCACGTCCAGGAACGCCAGATCGCCCACTTTCTGAGAAGTGGTCTGCAGACGATTGGCCATCTGGGCAGACAGCTTCATCAGGATATCCGGGTTGACCTGGATCAGCTGACGGAACTTCTTGTAGGAGATCTCGGCGATCTCACAGGGGGCCTTGGCTCGAACCCAGGCCGTCCGCTCGGGCTGCTCTTCGAACAGGCCCAGTTCACCGATAAAGTCGCCCTGGTTCAGGTAGGACAGGATCATCTCCTTGCCCTCTTCGTCCTTAATCAAGACCGCCACGGAGCCCTTCACGATGTAGTAGAGGGTATCGGCTTCTTCGCCGGCGTGGATCAGGGTGCTCTTCGCCGGGTACTTGTGAATGTGGCAGTGGGACAGGAACCACTCCAGGGTCGGATCGGGTTTGGGCTTGCCAATAAGCACCATAGTCTTTTTCCCTTCAGTAGGATAAGAAACTGGATAATTCTCGAAATTCTAAGAGCAAATGTTAAACGGGTAAAGGGGCATAGGCCATGAGCGAGATCGAACTTTCGTCACGCAAAGGCGATTTGCTCTCATTTCCGTAAAAAATTTTTATGACTCAGTTGGCTCGGAACCGCCCATACTGGCGCTGGCCTGGTCGGCCAGCAGCGCTTCCTGACGCTTGTGTTTCAGGTTGCGGATAAGGGGGGTGAGGATCAATTCCATCGCCAGGGTCATTTTTCCGCCCGGCACCACCAGCGTATTGACCCGGGACATAAAGCTGCCCTGGATCATCTGCAGGTAGTAGGGAAAGTTCACATCCTGAATGCCGCGGAAGCGGATCACCACGAAGCTTTCATCCAGACTTGGGATGTCCTTGGCAGAAAAGGGGTTGGAGGTATCCACCGTTGGCACCCGCTGGAAATTGATGTGGGTGCGCGAGAACTGGGGCGTCATGTGGGCGATGTAGTCATCCATCGAACGGACAATGGAATCCATCACCTTTTCCCGGCTGTGGCCCCGTTCGTTGGTGTCGCGGATGATCTTCTGGATCCACTCCAAGTTGACGATGGGCACCATGCCGATCAGCAGGTCGACATGCTGTGCCACGTCCACGTCATCGGTGACCACGCCGCCGTGAAGGCCCTCGTAATAGAGCAGGTCGCTGCCCTCCGGCAGGGGCTGGAACGGCGTAAAAGTGCCGGGCATCTGGTTGAACGGCACCGCTTCGTCGAAGGTGTGCAGGTAGTGGCGGATCCGCCCCTCACCGGATTGGCCATACTCACTGAAAAACTGTTCCAGTGCGCCGAAGTCATTGGCTTCGGGACCGAAGTAGCTGATGGTACGCCCCTCTTCACGGCCTTTGCGGATCGCGACTTCCATTTCTGCCCGAGTGTATCGGTGAAAGCTGTCGCCCTCGGCAAAGGCCGCGTCGATCTCAAGCTGGCGGAAGATGTGCTTGAAAGCGATGGTGGTGGTCGTTGTGCCGGCCCCTGAGGAGCCCGTAACCGCGATAATGGGATGTTTGGCCGACATGATCCTTGTGTCCGATGAGTAATGTCCAGGTTGTGGCTGTTATACGGGGCATTTCCCGGCAGGGTCAAGTTGCACCAACTCCTCCCGACGCCGGATCGCCACGCTTTCATCTCCTTCCGAGTACTCCACCACCAGCTCGCCACGGGCCAGGGCCTGGCGGACACGGGCGACCCCGGCGGCCAGTTCGGCACTGTCAGTCTGGTCAAAGCCTTCGTCACCAATCTGGCGAAACAGGTATTCCCGGCAGAGGTTATCCAGGGTATCCGCCGCCAGGGCGTCTTTCAGTGTGGCGTAGTCAATCAGCATCGAATCGGTAACTCAGTCGGAAATTAAAGGCGATGTCGGCGCTGTTGTCCGCGTTCAGCGCGTTCTCCATCATAACAAAATCCAGCCCCACCTCACCCCGTTGATAGCGGTAGCCGAGATTCACCTCATTCACCGGATCCTCAAGGGGGCCAAGCCCCTTCAGTGCGCCCTGGGAGAACAGGTACTCCACAAACAGAAAGTGGCGGGGGGTGATGCGGTAGCGGTAACCCAGGCCCCAATGACCGAGGCCCTGCCGGGTGGGAGTGTCCAGCAGCACCTCAGCGCCGGTGTGGGTGTACGCGAGCAGGGCGTTGAGGCGGTGATCCTGCCACTCGTAGCTGTAGTCCAGTTGCAGGCCCAGGTCGAGGTTGCTGCCGTCGCGCTCCAGGTATCGCTGATCGTTGTACTGGGCGGAGGCGGTAACCGCAAGCTGGTGCCGAAAGTAACGGTAAGCCTGAAAGCTGGCGGCCAGCTCGAACTGATGGGCAAAGGTTTCGCCCTGAAAGTCGGACAGGGTTTTGTCTTTTAGCGGCAGGCTGATCAGGTAGCGGTGCTTGGGCACCTGATTGCGCCCGTTCTGGTCCAGACCGAACAGCTTGTGGAAGCTGAGGGTGAGCTGGTCCAGGTGGGCGTCGTCGGTGGTCCGGTGGGCGTAGGAGCCGCTGAACTGCCAGCGTTCACTCGGGTTAAATCGGAGATCAAAGCGGTACTCCACCGTGTAGTAATCCAGCTCGTAGGAAACCGGCAGATCCGGCGCTTTGGGGTTTCGGTCGGTGGCGAAGATGCTGGCGGGGTTCACCGACAGGGCCAGTTGCCACTCGCCGGGTTTGAACTCGGTGGGGCGGGCTATCGGGCTGAGCATCAGGCTTTTCAGCGGCGCCTGGGAACGCGCCCATAACGGGTCGGTCTCCGCTGCCCACGTTGGCAACGAAGCGCCCGCCACTGTGCTGAATACCCACAACAGCCTCCCTGCGCACCTGCTCCACCGTGTTATCCGACGCCCCATCGCTGCCCCCAAACGGTGTCCGGAGCTAAGTGTAGGCGTTTTTTTAATGAGTTAGCGGGTGATGTCGAAGTGGGCCAGCAATCGTCGCTCGAGGTAATAACGGGGGGCCCAGGGCCAGCCGCCCTCGATAAAGCCGACGTGCCCCCCGAATTCGCACAGCTCCAGTTCCACGCAGGGGCTGATCCGATCAAGCGGCGGGATCACCTCCCGTGTCATGAAGGGATCGTCCAGCG
>CAZWED010000321.1:0-3886 GCA_964632645.1 uncultured Ferrimonas sp.
CACGAACCACGCAGTGGCAGGTGGTGCAGGCGCAGGATTTCTCGCAGGCGTGCTCGATGTGGATGCCGTTTTTCAGCGCCACGTCCAGAATGGTTTCACCGGATTCGGCTTCCACTTCCAGACCATTGGGGCACAGCTCCTGATGGGGTAAAAAGACGAGTTTCGGCATCGTATCCTCTTAAACGTTATCCACGGACTGGCCGGACAGTGCCCGACGAATGGCCAGATCCATACGGCGAGCGGCAAAGTCGCCACTGGCCTTGTCCAGGGCTTCAATGGCGGCCTTGATGGCCTCGCCGTCGGTGCCCTCGCACAGGGTTTTCAGTTCGGTCATGCGGGTTTCCAGATCCGCCCGCTCGTCGCTGCTCAGCAGCGCGTCACCATCTTCCGCCAGGCCACGGCCGAGGCTTTCGATCACCCGACCCGCCTCAATCCGCTGCTCGGTGAGCATCCGCTTGACGATGTCCTCTTTGGCGTGGGTCATCGAATCTTTCAGCATCTGCATCACTTCGCCGTCCGACAGGCCGAACGAGGGTTTCACCTCAATTTTGGCCTGAACGCCGGAGGTTTTCTCCATGGCGGTGACACTCAGCAGGCCGTCGGCGTCCACCTGGAAGGTCACGCGGATTACGGCAGTACCGGCCGCCATCGGCGGGATGCCCTGCAAGACGAAGCGAGCCAGTGAGCGGCAGTCGTCCACCATCTCACGCTCACCCTGCACCACGTGGATCGCCATCGCGGTCTGGCCGTCTTTAAAGGTGGTGAACTCCTGGGCGCGGGCCACCGGAATGGTGGTGTTGCGGGGCACGACCTTTTCGGTCAGGCCACCCATGGTTTCCAACCCCAGTGACAGCGGCAATACGTCCAGCAGCAGCATGTCGGAATCCGGCTTGTTGCCGGCCAGGATGTCGGCCTGCACGGCGGCACCAATGGCCACCACGCGGTCCGGGTCGATGGAGGTCAGCGGCGGGCGCGCAAAGAATTCGCCTACGGCGATGCGCACGGCGGGTACGCGGGTGGAACCGCCCACCATCACCACATCCAGAACCTCGTCCTTGTCCACACCGGCGTCCTTGAGACAGCGGCGACAGGCCAGGAGGGTCTGCTTAATCAGTGGCTGGATCAGCGCGTCGAACTCGGCACGGGTTACGGTGCCCCGCCAGTCGCCTACCCGGGCTTCCACCTCGTCGGCGTCGGTCAGGGCTTCTTTGATTCGGCAGGCTTCCACCATCAGCGCCCGCTGCATGGAGGAACCGCTCACGTCCACACCGGCGCGCCGGGCCAGTTCGTCCGCCAGCAGGTGATCGAAGTCATCGCCGCCCAGGGCAGAGTCGCCGCCGGTGGCCATCACCTCAAACACCCCTTTGTTGAGGCGCAGGATGGAGATGTCGAAGGTACCGCCGCCCAGGTCATAGACGGCGATCACGCCCTCCTGACCGGAGTCCAGGCCATAGGCAATGGCCGCAGCCGTCGGCTCGTTGAGCAGGCGCAATACCTTGATGCCCAACAGCTCTGCGGCGTCCTTGGTGCCCTGACGCTGAGCGTCATCGAAGTAGGCTGGTACGGTGATCACCGCGCCGCTCAGTTCGCCGCCCAGGGTGGCTTCGGCACGCTGGATCAGCGGGCGCAGCACTTCGGCGGAAACCTGGATCGGGTTAACCCGCCCCTGGCGGGTCTCAAACAGCGGCAGGCCGTTGTCAGACGCCGCCAGCTGGTAAGGCAGTTTGGGGTAGCGTGACTGCACGTCCGCCAGGGAGCGCCCCAGGAAACGCTTCACCGAGATGATGGTGTTGTGGGGGTCGTTGATCGCTTCGGCGCGGGCTTCAAAGCCGGTGCTCACCCCCTCTTCCAGGTAGCGAACCACCGAAGGCATGCGATGACGCCCCTGCAGATCCGGCAGGGTATCGGCCTGGCCACTGCGCACGGCAGCCACCAGGGAGTTGGTGGTGCCCAGGTCGATGCCCACCGCCAGCTTGTGCTGATGCGGCGCGGCGCTCTGACCGGGCTCGGCAATTTGGAGTAGTGCCATGATGCTGTGTTATCCGTCGCTCACAGAGCCCACTGCTCTTCCAGCAGAGAAAGCTCGTCTTCCAGTTTATGGATGAATTTGAGTTTGCGCACCGTGTCCGCAGCCGCCTCCCACTGCTGGGCCTGGTACTGGGCCTGGAATTCGCCGTACATCTGCTTACGATCCGCAGCAAGGCGATCCGCCAGGGCCATAGCCGCGCTGTCCGGGTCGGCACTGTCAGGCAGTTCCTCCAGGGCTTCGCGCAGTTCCAGCTGCTCCATCAGGAACATGGGGTCCTTGATGGTGGTGGATTCTCCCCGCAACTCCAGCCCCTGCAAACGAAGCAGGTATTCGGCACGGGTCAGGGGGGATTTGAGGGTTTGGAAGGCGTCGTTGATTTCGGCGGTTTTCTGCACCGCCATCAGGCGCTCCTGCTCACGGGCCGAGGCGAAATTGTCGGGATGAACCGCCCGTTGCAGCTCGCGGTAGCGGCTGGACAGGGCGGCGCCGTCAATCTCGAAACCCAGGGGCAGGCCGAAGAGTTCGAAGTAGTTCATGGTCAGACGGTAAAGCTCTCGCCGCAACCACACTCCCCTTTGGCGTTGGGGTTGTCAAATTTGAAGCCCTCGTTGAGGCCCTCTTTGACGAAGTCGACCTGAAGCCCGTCGAGGTAAACCAGGCTTTTGGCGTCAACGATCAGGTTGACCCCATGGGCTTCAATCACCTCATCACCCGGACTCAGTTCGTCGACAAACTCCAGCACGTAGGCCAGACCGGAACAACCGGAGGTTTTCAGACCCAACCGCAGGCCAATCCCCCTACCCCGATTCGCAAGGTAGGCTTTGACGCGTTCGGCAGCGGCTTCGGTCAGAGTAATGCCCATGGGTACAGCTCCAGCTTAATTACTTGTCGTGCTTGCTCTTGTAGTCGGCGATGGCGGCCTTAATGGCATCCTCAGCCAGGATAGAGCAGTGAATTTTCACCGGCGGCAGGGCCAGCTCTTCGGCAATGGCGGTGTTCTGGATCTGCTCCGCCTCTTCCAGGGTCTTCCCTTTCACCCACTCGGTGACCAGGGAGCTGGATGCGATGGCGCTGCCACAACCGTAAGTCTTGAACTTGGCGTCTTCAATCACGCCCTGATCGCTGATCTTCAGTTGCAGCTTCATTACGTCACCACAGGCGGGGGCACCCACCATGCCGGTGGCTACATTGGGATCGTTCTTGTCGAACGAGCCAACGTTCCGCGGGTTCTCATAGTGGTCGATAACTTTATCACTGTAAGCCATGACTAACTCCAATACTTACTCTGTTCGTGAGGGCGATCCCACCGCCTTGGCGGGTCGCCCGAAAACCCTTAGTGGGCGGTCCACTCCACCTTGGACAGGTCCACCCCATCCTTGAACATCTCCCACAGGGGGGACATGTCACGCAGTTTGCCGATGGCGTTGTTGATCAGTTCCACCGCGTAATCCACTTCCTCTTCGGTGGTAAAACGACCGATGGAGAAACGGATTGAGCTGTGGGCCAGTTCATCATTGAGGCCCAGAGCACGCAGCACGTAGCTCGGCTCCAAAGAGGCAGAAGTACAGGCACTGCCTGAGGACACCGCCAGATCTTTCAGCGCCATGATCAGGGACTCACCTTCAACAAAGTTGAAGCTGACGTTGAGGTTGCCGGCAACGCGCTGTTCGATGTCGCCGTTGATGTACACCTCTTCCATGTCCTTGATGCCGTTCCACAGACGGTTGCGCAGGGCCAGGATGCGTTCGTTTTCGGTCGCCATCTCTTCTTTGGCGATGCGGCAGGCTTCGCCCAGGCCCACGATCTGGTGGGTGGCGAGGGTGCCGGAGCGCATACCACGCTCGTGGCCGCCACCGT
>CAZWED010000322.1:0-3884 GCA_964632645.1 uncultured Ferrimonas sp.
CCGACCGCCTGGTTCGTAGCCAGGTACTCTATCCAGCTGAGCTACGGACGCGCAATGGCGGTGAGGGAGGGATTCGAACCCTCGATACCTGTCGGTATACGCCCTTAGCAGGGGCGCGCCTTCAGCCACTCGGCCACCTCACCGTTTCGTGGGGCGTATATTACGGGCTAAGGGAAATAAGTCAAACGCTTTTTCAGCGCCAGGATCGCGTTTGCGCGGTTTTCCACCAAGGTGGTGTCAACGCATTCAAGGGTCGTTGTTTTTGCCGCCAAAAGGGGCCAAAAAAGGGGAATTGCGGTAGGCGTTTCCGGGGGGAGAACAACGCGCATGTCCGAACGCCAGGCATAAAAAAACCGGCGTATTCGCCGGTCCTTTTAAACTCAGAAATTTCCGCTGGGGGCAGCGCCGCCGTCTTTCTCGGCCTGGATGCGCATGTAAATCTCTTCGCGGTGAACAGAAACCTCTTTCGGAGCATTCACGCCGATACGCACCTGGTTACCTTTCACGCCCAGTACGGTAACAGTGACTTCGTCACCAATCATCAAGGTTTCGCCAACACGGCGAGTCAAAATCAGCATTCTATTGCTCCTCTATCTCCAACTCATTCCGCAGCGGCGGTTGAATCTTTCAGCAGTATTATAAAGTTAGACCAGATTAAATCTATAGCCACTCAGGGAGATTTACTCGCCTTCACCCAGATTAAATGACTGGTGCAGGCTACGAACCGCCAACTCCAGGTACTTCTCATCAATCGCCACGGAGATTTTTATCTCCGAGGTGGCGATCAAGGAGATGCTGATCCCTTCCTGTCCCAGAGCCTGGAACATCTGGCTGGCGACGCCGGAGTGGTTTTTCATTCCCACGCCAACGACGGATACCTTGCACAGCGTATCATCGCTGCGTAGCGCGGCCACCCCCAACCGGGGCAAAACCGGCGCTAACAGCGCCCGGGCCTGATCCAGATCATTCCTGGCGACGGTAAAGGTAAAATCCGCTTTACCATCACCGGTTGTGGTTTGAACGATCATGTCGACATCGATGCCGGCCTCACTGATCGGCGTCAGGATCGTTGCCGCCACATTGGCTGCATCCGGCACCCCGACTAAGGTCAGACTGGCCTCATCACGACTGAACGCGATACCTGAAACGACGGGCGCATCCATGGCATCCTCCTCGTAAGTGATCAAGGTGCCTTCGCCATCGCGGAAGCTCGACAGCACGCGCAGCGGCACATTGTAACGACCGGCATACTCCACAGAGCGGATCTGCAGCACCTTGGCGCCGAGGCTGGACAGTTCCAGCATCTCCTCGAAGGTGATGGTCGTCATTTTTCGCGCCTTCGGCTCCACCCGAGGATCGGTGGTGTACACCCCATCCACATCGGTAAAGATCTGGCACTCATCAGCCTGCAGTGCCGCCGCAATCGCGACGGCGGTGGTGTCCGAACCACCACGTCCCAGAGTAGTGACCTGGTTGTTACTGCAACGCCCCTGGAAGCCGGCAACGATGGGAATAACCCCATCCGCCAGGAGCCCCTTCAGGCGCTCGGTCTCCACTTCCTTGATGCGGGCTCTGCCGTGACGTTCGTCGGTCAGGATGCCCACCTGTTCGCCCAGCATAGACTGTGCTTTCAGCCCCCGCTTCTGCAGGGCCATCGCCATCAGGGCAATGGAGATCTGCTCACCGGTGCTGACCAGCATGTCGAGTTCACGAGGACAGGGGGTCGCCGAGACCTGCTTGGCCAACGACAACAAACGGTTGGTTTCTCCCGCCATGGCCGACAGCACGACCACCAATTGGTGGCCGGCGCGGGCACTGCGGGCAATGCGGTCGGCGACAGCCTCGATGCGCTCAAATGAGCCCACCGAGGTTCCGCCAAACTTCTGTACAAAAAGAGACACAGACAGGTCCAATTACAGCTTGTCAGCCAGCCAGGTTTTTGCCGCTTCCAGTGCCGCGGGGAGTGCTGCGGCATCGGTGCCGCCAGCCATGGCCATATCCGGACGACCGCCCCCTTTACCGCCCACCTGCTGAGCGACCAGATTAACCAGTTCACCGGCCTTCACCTGACCGGTCAGGTCTTTGGTGACACCGGCGATCAGGCCCACTTTGCCATCAGCCACGTTGCCCAGCAGCACGATGCCGCTGCCCAGCTGGTTTTTCAGGTCATCGACCATGCCACGCAGCGCTTTGCTGTCGGCATTTTCCAGTTGGCTGATCAGCACTTTGGCGCCACCGATCTCGATGGCGTTGTCCACCAGGTTGGCGCTGGCGGCGGAAGCCAGTTTCTGCTTCAGCTGCTCCAGTTCTTTTTCCAGCTGCCGGTTCTTGTCCAGCAGCCCCTTAACCTTAGAAGCGACACTTTGCGCATCGCCCTTGACCAGAGAAGCGGTTTCCAACAGTTGGGCTTCCTGATTACGGGCAAAGGCCACGGCACCCTGGCCGGTTACCGCTTCGATACGACGGATGCCGGCGGCGATGCCACCTTCAGAGACGATCTTGAAGAAGCCGATGTCGCCGGTGCGTTTGGCGTGGGTGCCGCCGCACAACTCAATGGAGTAATCGCCCATGGAGAGAACGCGAACCTGATCGTCGTACTTTTCACCAAACAGTGCCATGGCACCGGCGGCCTTGGCGGCGTCGATGTCCATCAGTTCGGTTTCAATGGCGTGGTTGGCACGGATCTGCTCGTTCACCTGATTCTCGATGGCCACCAGCTCGTCGCGGGTCACGCCTTCGAAATGGGAGAAATCGAATCGGAGACGGTCCGCCATCACCAAAGACCCCTTCTGAGCCACGTGTTCACCCAGCAGGTTGCGCAGGGCCGCGTGCAACAGGTGAGTGGCAGAGTGGTTCAGGCGAATGGCGTCGCGACGGCCGGCATCCACTTCCGCGGATACGGTGGCGTTGCGCTGGAACTGGCCGGACACCAGTTTGCCTTTGTGTGCGATGGCATTGCCCAGCTTTTGGGTGTCGGTCACTTCGAACTCGGCGCCGTCAGCACGGATCACACCGGTGTCGCCAATCTGGCCGCCGGACTCCGCGTAGAAGGGTGAGCGATCCAGAACCAGCACCGCTTCGGTACCGCGTTCACCGGCCAGGCCATCAACCTCGTTGCCGTCCACCAGGATCGCCAGCAGGGTGCCCTGATCGTCGGTCCGGTCGTAGCCGGTAAAGACGCTTTCGCCGTCAATGCTGACCACCTTGGAGTAGTCCGCACCAAACTGGCCGGCGTCACGAGCGCGCTGGCGCTGCTGCTCCATCTCCACTTCGAAGCCCTCTTCGTCGATGGAGAAACCGCGCTCGCGCACCACGTCGTTAGTCAGATCCGCCGGGAAGCCGTAGGTGTCGTACAGCTTGAAGACGGTTGCGCCATCCAGCACTTCACCGTCCAGGTTGTCCAGGGCGTCGTTCAGCAGTTGCATGCCACGCTCCAGAGTACGGGCAAAGCCCTCCTCTTCGATGCGCAGAACTTTCTCAACCACCGCCTGTTGCTGCTTCAGCTCTTCGCCGGCACTGCCCATGGCATCCGCCAGTTCACCCACCAGTTTGTAGAAGAAGGTGTCATTGGCCCCCAGCTTGCGACCGTGGCGCACGGCACGACGGATGATGCGACGCAACACGTAGCCGCGACCCTCGTTGGACGGCATCACGCCATCGACGATCAGGTAGGCACAGGAACGAATGTGGTCCGCCACCACCCGCAGGGACTTGTTGTCCAGGTCGGTGGTGCCGATCACTTCCGCCGCTTTTTTGATCAGGCGCTGGAAGATGTCGATGTCGTAGTTGGAGTGACCACCCTGCATGATGGCCGCCACGCGCTCGATGCCCATGCCGGTGTCCACGGAGGGTTTGGGCAGCGGCTCCATGGTGCCGTCGGCATG
>CAZWED010000323.1:0-3854 GCA_964632645.1 uncultured Ferrimonas sp.
GGACCTGTGTAAGCGCCTGAACCTGCATGAAGACACCTACTCCGTCTCCATCCCTCTGGGCGCCACCATCAACATGGGCGGTGCAGCGATCACCATTACCGTGCTGACCCTGGCCGCGGTGCACACCCTGGGCATCGCTGTCGACATGCCGACGGCGCTGCTGTTGAGCATCGTAGCGGCCATCTCCGCCTGTGGCGCCTCCGGCGTGGCCGGTGGTTCGCTGCTGCTGATCCCGCTGGCGTGCAGCCTGTTTGGCATCGATAACGAGGTGGCGATGCAGGTGGTGGCCGTGGGCTACATCATCGGCGTTCTGCAGGACTCTGCCGAAACCGCGCTGAACAGCTCCACCGACGTGATCTTTACGGCGGCGGCAGACCGGGCGGCCAACCGTCAGGCCTGACATTGACCCACCCCATTGAGCCCGGCGTTTGCCGGGCTTTTTTGTGCCCGTCATCGTGGGCAGCGTTTACAGCGGGACGGCCAGGGCCTGGCGGATCAGGTTGGTCTTGGAGAGGTTGTAGCGGGTGAGGTGGCCGAGCCAGTCCTCCGGCCCCAGCAGGGCGTGGAGAATGGCGGTGTCACTTTTGCCCTGGCGGGCGAGGCTTTGGGCGCGTTCGCAAAGGTGTTCCAGGTAGTGGAGTTTATCTCGCAGGGCACGGTGTCCGTCGGCAACCGGCCCGCGATGGGGGCAAAGCAGCAGGTCAAACTCCTCGGTCAGCACCCGACGCAGGCTGTCCATCAGTTGCGCCAGGTTTTCATCGGCGCGCAGGTAGCGGAGTTTGCGCGAGAGGTAGAGATCGCCGCTGAACAACCACCCTTGCCGGGGCAGGAAGAAGCAGGTCAGGTCTTTGGCGTGGCCCGGGGTGGCGATGGGGTGGATGGGGCTGCCGTCCGACAGGGTGAGCGCCGGGGCCAGGGGCGCGGTTTCAACGGGTTCGGGGCGACCCCAGATCCAGCGTTGCAGCGGAGGCGTCCGAAATCCCCGCGCCAGTTTGGCCCTTCCCGGTTCCGGCGCCATGGGGGTGAGCCCGAGATGGCGACTGAGTCGGGCGGCGTTGCCGCTGTGGTCTTCGTGGTGGTGGGTCAGCAGCAGCTGGCGCACCGGCCGCTCATCGACAAAGCGTCGCACCGGGCCCCACTGGTTGGGAGGGCCGGTGTCGATCAGGGTGTCGTCGATGCGGTAGACGATAAAGGTGGTGTTGATCCCCAGCCCGAACCGGCCTACCCGAACGCCCTCGATGGGGCCGACGTGGAAGCGCTCGCGCTCAGCCATGGCCTACCAGGGGATGACGCTGCCGTCGTAGTTGAGGAAGCGGCCGGTGTTGCCCAGGTCAAGCTGTGCCAGTACCTGCCGCAGCCCCTGCACCGAAGTTTCGGTGCTGATCAGGGCATTGGGGCCGCCCATCTCGGTCTGCACCCAGCCGGGGTGGAGCAGGACAACGCTTACCCCCTGTCCCGCCAGGTCGACCGACAGGCTTTTGCCGATGGCGTTCAGGGCGGATTTGGAGGCGCGGTAGAGGTAACTGCCGCCACTGCCGTTGTCGGCGATGGCGCCCATCTTGGAGGAGAGCAGGGCCACTTTGGCCCCCGCAAGGAGGTTGTCCTTCAGGGTCTGAACCAGCAGCAGGGGGGCCAGCACGTTGACCGCCATCACCGGCGCAAAGTCCTCCGCCCGGATCGCTCCGAGGGCAACCCCTTTCGGGCCGTAAACCCCGGCGTTGCTGATCAGCAGGTCGATGGCCTGGTCACCCAGGTAGGCTTTCAGCCCTTCCAGCTGCTGTGGCTGGGACAGGTCCAGCGCCACCAGTTCCAGTGTGTCGGGGTGGGCTTCGGCCAGCGCCTGCAATGCCGGCGCCTGCTCGGGATGGCGACAGCAGGCGATCACCCGGCTGCCCTCATTGAGGTACTGACGAACAAACTCCAGGCCAATGCCGCGATTGGCCCCGGTGATAAGCACGGTGTGACTCATGTCGGGCTTCCTACTCTGAACTGGTTCACATTGAGGTTGAGGTCGAGGTCCTGTTTCAGCTGGACCAGGCGGTAGCTGAGCCGGGCGTCCTCCTGGTGCGCCCTGAGGCGTTCCCCCAACTTGCCTTCAACGGCGTCCGGGGCGAACAGCGCCTTAAGGGTGGGAAAGCGGCCAATCAGCTCCTGCGCGGTTTTCTTGCCGATGCCCGGCACCCCCGGAATGCCGTTGCCACTGTCGCCGGCCAGCGCCCAGAAATCGAGCAGCCGGGACTGGGGCACGCCCACCTTTTCAGCCAGTCGCCCGGCGTCGATCGCCTGCCCTTCAAAGTGGTCCCATTGAACAATGTGGGGGCCGATCAACTGGCCGAACCCCTTGTCGGTGGAGAGGATCACGACGTCGCCGCCGGCGGAGGCCACTTTGCGGGCGATGGTGGCCACCAGATCGTCGGCCTCCAGGTTCGGCTGGCGGACCGAGCGCACCCCGATCCCGGCAAAGGCGTCATCCAACAGGGGCAGGGCCTGGGCCAGATCGTCCGGCATCGGTTTGCGGTGCGCTTTGTACTGAGGGTAGAGCTGGCGTCGCCAGCTGTGGTCGTGGCCGCCGTCCCACACCAGGATGGCGTGGCTTGGCTTGTGCTGACGCAGCGCTTTCTCCATGGCGCCCAGGCAGCGCCGCTTCAGGTCTTCCGCGGATTCACCGGGGACGGCGGCGTGCAGTCGCCGGATCAGGTTCAGACCATCCACCAGCAGCAGTTTGGGTTTCATCGGTTGCGGATCTCGTAACAGGGGTGATAGACACTGCCGGGCGACGAAGGCGCTGAGCAGGGTATCCAGCCGCGCCATCATGATCGGGTCTCCGTGCAGCTGGAATGGCCCGCGCTGGCGGATCGCCCGCATCCCCTGTGCCTTGACGTTGCCGGCGACGATGCCGGAAAACGCCTTGCGCAGGTGGCCGGCCAGCATCGCCTTGTTGGCCATCGGGCGCAGGTCCAGGTTGGCCATGGTGTCGTGGTCGGGCTCGAACGGAAGCTGAAACTCCGGCTCAATCTTCAGGCGCCAGTTAAAGGCAAAGGCGTCGTCGGTGGTCAGGCGGTACGCTCTCACGTCAGCCATCTGCTGCTTCATGCAGCGGGCCACCGCCTGGGGGTCATCAATGATGATGTGGTATCGGCTCTGGGCTTCCGGCCCCAGAGTGGCGCCGATAAAGGCGTTGATCTCATCGAAATAGGCGCGGCTGCTCTCCGGGCCGGTGAGCACCACCGGCAGCGGCTGCTCCCGATTGTCGTCGTTCAGCAGGATGCCCAGAAGATAGAGCAGCTCCTCTGCCGTGCCGACCCCGCCAGGGAAGATCACGATGCCGTGGGCCAGTCGGACAAAGGCTTCGAGTCGCTTCTCGATGTCCGGCAGGATCACCAGCTCGTTGACGATCTGGTTCGGCGGCTCGGCGGCGATGATGGAGGGCTCGGTCAGGCCGAGAAAACGGCCGTTGCGGATGCGCTGTTTGGCGTGGGCAATCGCCGCCCCTTTCATCGGTGCCTCCATGGCGCCGGGGCCACAGCCTGTGCAGATGTTGAGGTCACGCAGGCCCAGTTCGTAGCCCACTTCCCGGGTGTACTGGTACTCGACGTCGTTGATGCTGTGGCCGCCCCAGCACACCACCATATTGGTCTCGCCGCCGGGGCTGATCGCCTTGGCATTGCGCAGGATCTCGAACACCACGTTGGTGATGTGTACCGAGTTGGTCAGGTTGATGTGCTGCAGGTTTTCGTAACGATCACTGATGTAGAGGATGTCCCGCAGAACGGCAAAGAGGTGTTCCTGAATGCTGCGGATGATTTCGCCATCGACAAAGGCGGCTTCCGGCGGCTGGGTCAGTTCCAGCTTGA
>CAZWED010000324.1:0-3838 GCA_964632645.1 uncultured Ferrimonas sp.
TCATAGCAGGGGCCGTCGTGCCATCGGCTGCCCCGACTCAGTCAGGACAGTGCCACCCTGCCCATCCTCTCTCCTGAGTGACGTCAGGCTGCCTGACTGTGCGGGCGCTCCCCTCCCAGTATCAACGCTGGCAACCGCCAGGCCACTTCAATGGGCCACCGCTAGCGGATGCGTGGTGCCTTGCAGCACACCACTGTGCGGCAATCCGGATGAGGTCAGGCTCTGCCGCACAACGTTGCCGCTTGCTCAGCGGCAATTCCTCCACCAGAGCGAACCTGATACCAAATTGACCTGTTCAGTCCGGAAAAGTCACAAGCGAGTGTTAATCGTTTGTTAATGCGTGCTTTCTCAAATAGAGATTCTGCGCCTCTGCCAATTCATGGATTCTGAACAGCGCTAACTAGAACAACAACGAGGAGATCTGAATGGGAGCCATGAACTTTGTGAACAACGCTGCTGCTATCGGGCTTTCCACTTTGCTTGCCACAACCGCCGTTGCCGCCCAGGGCCCAAGTGAAATTAAGTTGGGCATTACCACCTATCTGTCCGGTCCGGCATCGGTCTTCGGCAAGCCATCCAAAGTTGCGGCAGAAGTGTATATCGACAAACTCAATCAGGATGGCGGCATTCTCGGGGCCAAAGTCACGCCGATTTTCATCGATGAAGGGGTGGGCGGGGATCGCCTGCTGTCTGAGTACCGACGGGCGGTTCAGGAGGAGGGGGCGGTTGCCATGCTCTCTTCGGTTTCCAGTGGGAACTGCAAAGCACTGGCGCCAGTGGCTGAAGACTTGAAAGTCATCAACGTCATGTGGGACTGCGGCACGGAAAAGGTGTTTGAGGACAACGACCTGAAATACAGCAACCGGACCCAGGCTAACGCCGTTCAGGAGATGGTCGCCGCCGTATTCTACCTGCTCAAGGTGAATCCCGATTTCAATACCATCGCCGTCGTTAATCAGGACTACTCATGGGGGCGGGACTCCTGGGAGTTGTTCAGCAAAACTCTGCAAACCCTTAAGCCCGATGTGAAAGTGGTGGCGGAGTTTTTCCCTAAGTTCGGTGCTTCAGACTTTTCACCCGAGATCAGCCGCTTGCAGTTGTTGCGCCCTGATGTCGTGCTCTCCACCGCCTGGGGAGGGGATCTGGACACGTTTGTCCGCCAGGCGGCGCAACGGGGCTTGATGCGCACCTCCCAGTTTATGTTGCCTCTGGCTGAGAGCTCACTCGAGCGGCTGAGGGGCGCGCTGCCGGAGGGGGTGATTGTCGGCGCGCGCGGCGACCACTACTTCCTCCACCCCACCTATGAGAATGACCCCACCCACAAGGCGTTCGTCGCCGAATACAAAAAGCGTTCCGGCAGTTACCCCATCTATTCGGCCTACCACATGGTCCAAGGGCTGGAGGGGCTGAAAGCCGCCTTTGAAAAAGCGGCCAGTGAGAATGCGGTTGGCTGGCCGACTCCGGAGCAGGTTACGCAAGCGTTTCGAGGCCTGACTTTCCGCGGTTTGACCAGCGAAGTGACCATCCAGGCCAATGGCCAGGGGGTGGAGGACCAGTTGTTCGGCATCACCAGCAAAAGCGCTGAATACCCTTTTCGGGTGCTTGAAAACATCGCGGTCATACCGGGCGAAAAGGTCGCCCGTCCCATCAACGGACCGAAAGGGATCCACTGGGTCGAAACGTTGACGATGCAGTCTGTGAACGATGCAGTAGTGATGGTGAAGCCGCGATGAGTCTGGACATCTTGAGCCTGGCCCTGATGGACGGCGTTTCCTATGCGGGTTTGCTGTTTCTGGTATCGCTGGGCCTGACATTCATCTTCGGTGTCACCAACATCCTCAATGTGGCGCATGGCAGTTTGTACGCTTGTGGCGGCTATGCCACCGCCTCCATCGGATTGTGGCTGGCGGAGAAAGAGGGCGGCGTGCTGAACGCCATCATCGCGATGGTGGTTGGCACTTTGGCGGTGGGGGTCTTACTGGGATTGCTGCTTGAGTACCTGCTCCGCTTCTTTGAGCGCCGCGAACCCATTCTGCAACTGATCGTCACCTTTGGTGTGTTCATGATGCTGGAAGATCTCCAGCGGATGATATGGGGGACCGAACCCTATTTCGTCTCAACCATCGTCGACGAGCTTGGCAATATTGAGCTGCTGGGTGTGGTTTATACCCAGTATCAACTATTCGTAACGCCGGGGATCGCACTGCTTATCTACTTTGCGCTCAACGGATTTCTCAAACACTCCCTGATGGGGCGCAAGATCGTTGCGGCCACCCATGACCATGAAGTCGCGACAGCTCTGGGTATTGATGCCAGAAAGGTCAAGCGGATCACCTTTATTCTCGGCGGAGTCCTCGGTGCGCTTGGCGGCGCACTGGCCTCCCCAACCACCTCCATGGTGCCGGGCATGAGCGCCGAAATTATTGTGCTCTCTTTCGCTGTGGTGGCGACGGCCGGCCTGGGGCAGGTGACCGGTGCCCTTATCGCGGCGCTCATGATCGGAATTTCTCGCTCCCTCTCTATCTATCTGTGGCCGGAAATTGAAGTGGTCATGCCGTATCTGATTATGGGGGCTGTTCTGTTAGCGAAGCCTCAAGGCCTGTTCAGTATTGACCAAGCGAGGAAAATCTAATGAGAGGCTTCTACGTGATTTTATTAATGGTTGTGTTGGTGATTGGGGTGGGTTTGACGTTTCCCTGGTTAAAAACCCCGTTAATTCTGGCCATATGTCATGGCATCGCAGCGCTGGGCTTGTCCGTTATTATGCGTGCCGGTCAAGTGTCGTTTGGCCACGCCATGTATCTCTGCCTGTCAGCCTATTCCGTTGCCTTTATCAGTAAAGCCTTTCCGCAACTGGATGGGGCATTGCTGTTGTTGTTGGGCACACTGGTGAGCCTGGTCGCCGGTGCCATTGTCGGACTGTTTGTCGCTAAGTATCGCGAGATATTCTTTGGCATGCTGAATCTGGCTATCTCTATGATTCTCTTCGCTGCGCTGAGTAAGTTCTATTCAATTACCGGAGGAACTGACGGTATTCAGGTGGCACGCCCTGAGTTGTTCGGGATGGAGGTGGCGCGGGGCCAGTTTGAGTCGTTGCTTCTGATCTTGGGCGCCCTCTCCACCGTCTTGCTGGTTGTGATGGTGGAGCGATTCTTTCGATCGCCGACGGGGAAAATGCTCTCCGCCATCAAAACCAACGAAACCCGTATCGAATATATCGGTGTGTCGGCGAAAAAAGTGTTCTGGAAAGGCTATGTGATTTCAGCGGGATTATGTGGTTTCTCAGGCGGTCTCTTTGCGCTTATCCAGGGGTTGGTGACGCCGGAGGTCGGCTATTGGCTCAAGTCCGGAGAACTGGTGTTTATCGCCATTCTGGGCGGGGCCGTTCATGCCGCCGGTGTGTTCATGGGGGCACTGGTGTATGAATTCGTCAAGCTCTATGCCGCCGTCATTATGGCGGACTACTGGCACATTCTGTTGGGCGCCGTGCTGATTCTGATGATCTATTTCGCGCCGGGTGGAATTGCGGGTTGGCTGCGAAGCAAGCGTTTTATTTAAGGGCGGTGAGATGACAGAGTTATTGAAAACAGAAGGCATTAATCTCGCATTTGGCTCGGTGGTTGTCGCGGACAATATTAATTTCATCCTGAATCAGGGAGAGCGCTTAGCGGTAATTGGCCAAAATGGCGCAGGGAAAACCACTTTCATCAATATTTGCACGGGTTTGATTCGCCCACAAAGTGGCCGTGTTTTCTTTGCCGGTGAGGAGGTGACCTCCCGCTCTTCACGGCAGATCGTGAATCTGGGGATGGTTCGTTCTTTCCAGCTTCCGCAACTG
>CAZWED010000325.1:0-3789 GCA_964632645.1 uncultured Ferrimonas sp.
ATAAACGATACAATACCTTGATGATGTGGTAGCCAAACTTGGTTTTCACCGGGCCGATGGGCTTAAGGATGGGGCCGGTAAACACCGCCTTGTCAAAGGTGGGCACCATATCCCCTTTGCGAAACTCTCCTAGGTGTCCGCCCTTTTTGCCGGAGGGACAGGTGGAGTGCTTCTTCGCCAGGGTCTGGAAATTGGCGCCCTTCTCCAGCTGCTGCAGCAGCTCTTGCGCCTTGGCTTCGTGCTTAACCAGGATGTGCAGGGCACTGGCGGTTTTGGCCATGGGGAACTCCTCCAAAAAACGGGCGCCGATCCTATCAGCTTTTGGGCGCGTCGGCGATGCGTCCGAGGTAGTCCCGCTGCAGCATGTACATGCGGATGGCATCGCGGTACTCGCCGTCGGTGAAGAACTCCTCTATCAGGGTCCCCTCCTCGACAAAACCAAACTCCCGGTACAAGTGCAGGGCCCGGGGATTTTCCACCGCCACCAGCAGGTACAGCTTGTGGATGTTGAGCACCTTGAAGGCGTACTCCACCGCTTTGGCCATCACCGGACGGGCATAGCCTTTGCCCTGGTGGGCCGGGTCGATGATGATCTGGAACTCGGCGCGGCGGTGGATGTGGGTGATCTCAACCAACTCCACCAGCCCGACCGCCTCGCCCTCGCCATTCTCTGCGATAAAGCGACGCTCTGACTGGTCGTGAATGTGCTTGTCGTAGAGTTGCTGAAGCTCAACATAGGCTTCATAGGGCTCCTCAAACCAGTACGCCATGATCTGGCGGTCATTGTTGAGGTGATGGACAAAACGCAGATCGTCCCGCTCAAGGGGACGCAGACGGACATCAACGGACATAAGTCTCCCGCAAACAGCGATGGCTGAGAGTAGTTAGCTTACAGCACCTGGGCCGGCTGCAGGCGACTGGCCTGCCAGGCGGGGTACCAGGTCGCCACCAGAGTCACCGCAAAGGCCAGCAGGCTAACGCTGAGCACGTCCTGCCAGTGAAGCTCCGAAGGCAAAAAGTCGATGAAGTAGATGTCGCCGGAGAGGAAGCGGATGCCAAACAGTCGCTCAAGCGCGGCCATCAGGCCGGAAAGCTTCCAGGCCACCAGCGACCCCAGCAGCGCGCCGATCACGCAGCCGAGCAGGCCGGTCAGCGCGCCCTGCACCATAAAGCTTTGCAGGATGCCGCGGCGACTCATCCCCATGGTGCGCAGAATGGCGATCTCCGCCTGCTTGTCGCGCACCGACATCACCAAAGAGCAGATGATGTTGAAGCTGGCGACCGCCACCACCAGCACCAGCACCAGATAGGTCAGGGTACGGATTAGCTGGATGTCACTGTAGAGGTGGCCCTGGGTGCGGGTCCAGTCGGTCAGATAGAGCGGGTGCTGCTGGGCAAAGCCGATCTCACGGATAAGCCGGGGCGCCTCAAACAGGTCTTCAGCGCGGATCCGCACGCCACTGACTCCGTCGCCGAGTCCCGCCAGCTCGGCGGCAGCCCCGAGGTTGGTGAACGCCACGGTGCGGTCGATCTCGCCGCCCAGGTCAAACAGTCCGGTGATGGTCAGGGACTTGGTGCGGTAGCCCGCCAAGGGGCGGTCACCGGGTTTGGGCAGCAGCAGGCTGATGCGATCCCCCACCGTTACCCCCAGCTGCGCCGCCAGGGCCTTGCCCAACACCAGATTGGGGCCGTTTTCGGCAAGACTCTGCCAGGCGGCTTCGTTCATAAAGCGGTGGGCGCCGGAGACCTTCTCCTCCCAGCGGGGCAGCACGCCACGCAGAGCCACCGGTTTCATGGTGTCGCCCTTTTGCAGCATGCCCTGGATCAGGACAAACGGCGCGGCGGCACTGACCCCGGGCTCGGACTCGGCGTCCTGAACCATGGCGGGCCAGTCCACGATGGGGGTGTCGATGGCGGTCAGCTCCGCATGGGGCACCACCGCCAACAGGCGATCTTTCAGCTCACGCTCAAAGCCGTTCATGGCGGACAGCACCAGAATCAGCACCGCCACACCCAGCGCCACTCCCACCACCGAGGAGAGGCTGATAAAGGAGACAAAGCGATTGTGGTTGCGGGCGCGCAGAAAGCGCCAGCCAATCTGCAGAGCGAGTGGCCCCTTACCGCTGAGCATCCACATCCTCCAGGTGACCGGCTTTCATCTCGAGCTGTCGGTCCAGTCGGGCGGCCAGTTCACGGTCGTGGGTGACCACCACAAACGCGGTGCCCTGCTCGGCCGCCAGTTCGCGGATCAGGCCGTAGATCGATTCGGCGGTGGTGGCGTCCAGGTTGCCGGTCGGCTCATCCGCCAATACCAGCGCGGGCCGGTTGGCCAGGGCGCGTGCAATGGCGACCCGCTGGCGCTCACCGCCGGACAGCTCGCCGGGCTTGTGATGGTGTCGCTCCGCCAGGCCCACCCGGGCCAGCAGGGCCGACGCGCGCTCGGCGGACTCATGACGGCTGAGGCCGGCAATCATCAGCGGCATCGCCACGTTTTCCAGCGCAGTAAACTCCGGCAGCAGGTGATGAAACTGGTAGACGAACCCCAGGTCTTCATTGCGCAGACGGTTGCGCTGCGCTTCGCTCAGACGGGCCAGGCTCTTGCCACGAAATCGCACTTCGCCTTCGCTGGGGGTATCCAGGGTGCCAAGCAGGTGCAGCAGGGTACTTTTGCCGGAGCCGGAGCTGCCCACCACCGCCACCAGTTCGCCGGGGTTGACGGTCAGGTTCAGGCCGCGAAGAACCCGGGTTTGCTGTCGCCCTTCCTGGTACACCTTGCCCAGGTCAACACACTGCAGTAAGGGTTCACTCATAGCGTAAGATCTCCGCCGGATTCACTTGTGACGCCCGCCAGGCGGGATAGAGGGTGGCCAGGAAACTCAGCAACACGGCGCCACCCACCACGCTGGCCACCTGGCCCGGGTCGATGACCACCGGCAGCGGCTGGCCCGGGGGCAGCAACCAGATCCCCAGCAAGGAGAGCACCGGTTGCAGATGGTTGGCCAAGAGCAGGCCAACACTCAGCCCCACCAGGGTGCCCAGTACCGCGCTGCTCATGCCCTGGACGGAAAAGATGCCCATCACCTGACTGCGGGAGAGGCCAAGGGTTTTCAGAATTGCCACGTCAGCGGTTTTGTCGGTGACCATCATCACCAGCGCCGATACGATGTTGAACGCCGCCACGGCGATGATCAGCCCCAGCAGCAGGGACATCATCCGCTTCTCCATCTTCACGGCGGAGAACAGTTGGCCATACTGCTCACGCCAGTCGGTCAGGGTGAGCGCTTCGCCCAGCTGGGCCTGACCTTTCGCGCGCAGCGCTTCAGAAAGGGCGGGGGCATCAAAGGCGTCATTGAGGTAGAGGCGCAGGTCCGGCGGCTGGCGCAGCAGGCGCTCGGCGTCCTGAAGGTTCACCAGCGCCAGTCCCTTGTCGATGTCGGAGCCCAGCTCAAACACACCCACCACGGTAAACTGGCGCTGCGCCGGAACGCGTCCCATCGGCGTATAGCGGGCGCCCTGAGCGGTCATCACCCGCACTTTATCGCCCGGCAACAGGCCAAGCTGGCGCGCCAGCTGGCTGCCCAGCACCAGGTTGAAGTCACCGGCCGTGAGATCGTTCAGGCTGCCATAGAGCATGTGGCTGGTAACGGCGGAGAGCGGGGTTTCCTGCGCCGGGTCCACCCCCAGCAACTGCACTCCGCCCAGTTCGCTGCCGCGCTGGACCATCGCTTCGGAGGTCAGCATCGGCACCGCCCCCCGAATGCGCGGGTCGCCCGCCAACAGGGGGGTAAA
>CAZWED010000326.1:0-3749 GCA_964632645.1 uncultured Ferrimonas sp.
GTGTTAAATGCCGCTGAACCGGCATTGGTTTGCGTACAAACTTCCAAAGCCGTCTTTACGGAACCTGTAGCCGCAACAAGTTCAGACATTTTTGCACGTTTGGTGTAGTTCTGATAAGCCGGCAAAGCGATAGCAGCCAGAATGCCCACAATGGCTACCACGATCATCAGTTCAATCAGGGTAAAACCCTGCTGTTTGCGTACTTGGCGGGTCATGGGTTGTCTCTCCATAGCAAAAGTCAAAGGTCGCCAGTCCTGGCCTCAGTCCCCGGCAGCTCCGGGTGTCACCGCAGGCCGCTCGGTTACTAAGTTAGTACAAGTTGTTGCATGATCAAAGAGCAAAGACTCGGAAAACGATGCAAAAAGGCGATATTGGTGTTGCGCGATGGAAATTTGACAAAAATAAAGCAGCGCCGCCAATTCGACGACGCTTCAGACGGGTTTTTGACGCGTTTTGAGGGAGTGAATTGGGGCGTTTTTACTCTCAGTTGGTTTTAAAACGCATGGAGAGATCCATCGCCCTGATGTGTTTGGTCAGCGCGCCAACAGAAATAAAATCGACGCCGGTTCGGGCAAAATCACCGATGGTGGCCAGGGTGACGTCACCGGATACTTCCAGTTTGGTGCGTCCGCCAAACTGCTCACGATTGAGCCGCACCGCGTCCATCATCATGGTGATGTCGAAGTTATCCAGCATCACGATGTCGGCGCCGGCCGCCAGGGCTTCCTGCAGCTCCGCCAGGCTCTCCACCTCTACCTCAACCGGCGCTTCCGGCTTCAGCTGGCGGGCGGCTTGCACCGCCGGGGTGATGCCGCCACAGGCCGCGATGTGGTTCTCCTTGATCAGGAACGCGTCGTAGAGGCCGATGCGGTGGTTGTGGCCGCCGCCGCAGGTGACCGCGTACTTCTGTGCGGTGCGCAGGCCCGGCAGGGTTTTGCGGGTGTCCAGCAGGCGGGTCTGGGTGCCCTCCATCTTGGCCACGTAGTGGCTGACGGTGGTGGCCACGCCGGAGAGGGTCTGGATAAAGTTGAGCACGGTGCGCTCGCCGGTCAGCAGCAAACGGGCCGGACCGGCCAGTTCGCAGAGGGTCTGGCCCGCCACCACCAGATCGCCGTCGTCCACGTGCCAGTGCAGGGCGACGTCGCCGCCGAGCTGATTGAACACCTGTTCGGCCCAGGCTTTGCCACAGAACACCCCGTCTTCCCGGGTGATGATGGTGGCTTCGGCATAACGATCGGCGGGGATCAGCTGTGCGGTGATGTCCCCTTGCTCAAAACCCAGTCCACCCAGATCTTCGTCCAGGGCGGCGGCTACGCTGAGGCGGATGTCATTTTCCAGCATGGTACTTCAGTACTTCCTTAAGGTCAGAGTGTCTCCCCGCTGGACCAGCTCCAGATCCTTGAGGGCATTCATGCCCAGCAGTATGGTGCTGTCCCCGAGGCCAGGGTTAATGTTGGCGTCCAGATCATACAGGGTCAGGGCGCCAATGGAGAGTCGATCAATGCGGGTGTGCCAGACGGTGACCGTGCCATTGGCGGTGTCCACCTGGTAGGCCTGCCCCTTGGGCAGGGCGAGGCGCTGGGCCACGGACTGGGGAATGGAGATGCGGGTGGCGCCGGTGTCCACCATCATGACCACCTCGTGGCCGTTGATCAGGCCGCTGGCGACGTAGTGCCCCTGGCGATTGCGCAGCAGGTTCATCGCGACGTGGCGGTCACTGACTTCGCTGGCGACCCGCTGGTTGGGGTTGTATTGCCGGGACAGCTTCTTGTCGAAGTAGAGGTAGAGCAGGGCGGCCAGCACCAGCCAGGCCAGCACAAAAAGTGTTTGGCCGTAGCGTCGTGGAGTTGAGGGTGAGCCCATGGTACGCGTCCTGCCTTCCTGCTAAAGTCTTGCCTTGTCACATTATTCGCGAGTGAGACCGCTTTTTCCATGGCGATCTGCCCCCCGGATGGGGAACCCTACCCGATTGCGCCCCGCCTGACCCTTGAGCCAGGCGGTCGTTGGCTGGATCAGGCGCACCATTGTTTCTCGCCTTTTCAGGGGCCTCGGCCCGATCCCGCAGAGATCAGCCTGCTGGTGATCCACAACATCACCCTTCCCCCCGGCCTGTTTGGCGCCCCCTATATCGAGCAACTGTTTCTTGGCTGCGTGCAGTGTGACTATCCCGAACTGAACGAGGTGCGGGGCTTACAGGTCTCCGCCCACCTGCTGATCCGGCGTGATGGCCGCATCATCCAGTTTGTGCCCTTTGACCGCCGGGCCTGGCACGCGGGCGTGAGCGAATTTGAAGGGCGACCGGGTTGCAATGATTATTCCATCGGCATCGAGTTGGAAGGCACAGACCACACTCCTTATAACTTCGTTCAATATCAGGCGCTTGTAAGCGTGACTCGCGCCCTGCTCCGGCAGTATCCTTTGTTGACCAGGGACAGGATCACCGGTCACTGCGACATCGCACCCGGCCGCAAGACGGATCCCGGTCCTGCCTTTGATTGGTCGCTGTTTCACGCGTTACTCGAAAAGGACAGCTGATGGCCCTCTTTTCATTAATCATGGTGTTGCTGGCAGAGCGAATGCGCCTGGTGGCGGACACTTTTCAGTTTGAAGCCTGGTTCCGGTGGTATCGCGGACTGATGTTCGACGACCAGGCCCTGCGCAGTGCCGGTAAGATGCTGGTGGCGTTAACGCTGCCGGCGCTGCTGGTGGCGCTTGCCCAACACCTGCTGACCGGAGTCTGGTTCGGGGTGCTGCACCTGGCGCTCTGGATCCTGGTGGGATTGCTGCTGTTCGGGCTCGCCCCCCTGCGCCAGCGGTTCCGCCAGTACCTGGATGCGGCCCGCCGTGGCGACACCCAAAGCTGCTTTTGCCACGCCGACAGCCTGGACGAAAGCAGCGCCATGCAGGCGGCCAGTCCGGAGGAGATGGGTCAGCGCATGGGCCAGTTGAGTGCCTGGCTGAACTACCGCTTCTATGCGGCGGTGGCTCTCTACTACGTGTTGCTGGGGCCGGCAATGGCCATGCTCTATTGCACGGTTCGGGCCTATCATGACCATTTTGCCGCGCAGGATCTGCGGCGCCCGCTGGTGGGGCCGGTGATGAAGCTGCTGGACTGGGTGCCGGTTCGCATCGTTTCGCTCGGCTTTGCCCTGTCGGGTCATTTCAGCAAGGCGGCGCCGGTGTTGGTGCCCAAGGTGCTGGACCCGATGGCCGACCCGCGCACCATGATCACCGAGGTGGCGCTGGCGGCGGAGGAGGTGCCGGAAACCAGTGGTGAACCCATCTGCGTTCAGCCCACTCTGGCCCTGCTGAAACTGGCAAAAAGGAACTTTATTTTGCTGCTGGTGCTGGTCTCTCTGCTGACCATCTTCGGCGTGATCCACTAAGCGGGTGAATACACTCGCAATTTGGTCTGACCACTTGGTCAAACTAACGGCCTGCTGTCTAAAACGGTGCCACATCACGGTGGCGCCGGTTCTGTGAGGCGCATCATACTTGTTGCCATGCCATTGTGTGATCTGCTACATTCCCTGCAGCTTCTCAATGGTCATACCAATTAACAAATTTAGTTAACGAACGGATAACGAAGTCCATGACCTACCGTAGAATCAACCAGCCCAAGCTGTCCGACGTCATCTTGAAAGAACTCGAAAAGATGATCCTGGAAGGCAGCCTGAAGCCCGGCCAAAAATTACCGCCGGAGCGTGAGCTGGCGGTGCAGTTTGAAGTCTCCCGCCCCTCGTTGCGAG
>CAZWED010000327.1:0-3741 GCA_964632645.1 uncultured Ferrimonas sp.
ACCCGGGTGGAGAATCGGTTAAAGAAGATCACCGCGGGGATCGCCGCAAACAAACCCATGGCGGTTGCGATCAGCGCTTCCGCGATGCCCGGGGCCACCATGTTCAGGGTGGCGTGCTGGACGCTGCCCAGGGCGATAAAGGAGTTCATGATCCCCCACACCGTACCGAACAGACCGATGTAGGGGCTGGTGGAACCGATGGTGGCCAGCATGGGCAGATGCTGCTCCAGCTTGTCCACTTCGCGGGAGAGGGAAACGCGCATGGCGCGGTAGCTGCCATCCATCACAGCCTCGGCGCTGCGGGAGGACTTGGAAAGACGGGCGTACTCCTTGAAGCCGTTGGTGAACATCAGCTCCAGGCCGGTGTTCTGCTCACCACGGGAGGAGAGTTCCTGATACAGGCGGTTCAAGTCCACGCCGGACCAGAAGCGGTCTTCAAAGCGCAGCGCCCGGCGTTGGGCGTCCTTCAACGCCTTGTGTCGCTGAAAAATCACCGTCCAGGCGGCGATTGACATCATCAGCAGAAGAATCATCACCAGCTTGACCAACAAGCTGGCTTCCAGGAAGAGGCCAATAAACGAGATCTCAGCCGGCACGTGCAAGCTCCTGTTTGATCGATTGAGGGATTTTTGTCGGGGTAAAAGTGTCGGCGCTCAAACTGCCGATCTTGACCTGGGCCTGGCATAACACCTCGCCCGCCTCATCCATGAGCTGCTGTTCAAACACCAGGCTGACGCCTCCGAGTTTGACCAGACGGGTCACGACATCGAGTTGCTGATTGAACCGGGCGGGACGGACAAAGTCGATGGTCATCTGACGCACGGCAAACACCAGGTTTTCCGCCATCAGTCGATCCTGCTCGAAACCGAGACTGCGTAGCATCTCAGTCCGCGCATGTTCGAAGAAGTTCAAATAATTGGCGTGGTAGACCACGCCGCCAGCGTCGGTGTCCGAATAGTACACGCGGACTGGCCAGTGAAACGCTCCGCTCGCCACAGCATCCATCGCTCTGTTAAATGGTTCGGCTACTATACCCGAGCGATGTGTGCGATGGGAGGGGCCAGAGTCCGCTTGCCCGGCAAATCGCTGATAAAACGAACGAACAATCGCACTGACAGCGCCCTCACCATAAAAAAGGCGGCCAGTTGGCCGCCATCTTGCGTTTGCATTCGCTTACAAACTGTTCGGGATGGTCAGCCCGAAGCTGTGCCACAGGAAGGCGTAAATGTCCCGCTCTTCGGCGATGCGCATGGCGGTGGGTTTACCGGCACCGTGTCCGGCGTTGTGCTCAATTCGCGCAAAAATCGGCGCTTCGCCGGTTTGCGCGGCCTGCACCGCCGCGGTGAACTTGTAGCTGTGCGCCGGCACCACACGGTCGTCGTGATCCGCGGTCATCACCATGGTGGCGGGGTAATCGCGTTCGCTCACGTTGTGGTAGGGCGAGTAGGCTTTCAGGAAGGCAAAGTCCGTAGCCTCGTCTGCACTGCCGTACTCCGGGATCCACGCCCAGCCGATGGTGAACTTGTGGTAGCGCAGCATGTCCAGTACCCCAACCGCCGGCAGCACGGCGGCAAACAGGTCGGGGCGCTGAGTCAGCGCGGCGCCCATCAGCAGTCCGCCGTTGGAACGGCCATAAGCCCCTAAGCGCTCACTGCGGGTGTAGCCGGCTTCGATCAGGTACTCCGCCGCAGCAAAGTAGTCGTCAAACACGTTCTGCTTGTTCTCACGCATGCCGCCCTGGTGCCAGTGCAGGCCATACTCGCCGCCGCCACGCAGGTTGGGCACCGCGTAGACACCGCCCATATCCAGCCAGGCGATGGTGGCGGGTGAGAAACGGGGGGTCACGGAGATGTTGAAGCCACCGTAAGCGTACAGCAGGGTTGGATTGTCGCCGTTTTTCTCCAGCCCCTTCTTATAGGTGATCAACATCGGCACGCGGGTGCCGTCTTTGCTGGTGTAGAACACCTGCTCAGACACGTAATCGTCCGGATTAAACGCCACCTCAGGCAGACGGTGAGCGATCACGTCCTCGCCAGCAAAGTCGTAGCGGTACACGCCCGCCGGATGGATGGTGGAGTTAAAGGAGAAGTAGAGGCTGTCGTCGGTGCGGCGCCCACTCAGCCCCACGACGCGACCGGCGCCGGGCAACTGAAGCTGGTGCAGCGGTTCACCGTTCAGGCGGTACACCGCCATGTCGGCAAGCACGTCCTTGAGGCGCACCACAACGAAGTGGTCATTCACCACCTTCACGCTGTCGATGGGGGACGCGGTCTCGGCAACCAGAGTCTGCCAGCTGGCCGGGCTCGGGTCTGCCAGGTTCACCGCGACAATGCGCCCGTTGGGGGCGTCCAGGTCGGTCTTGAAGTAGTAGCGGTCACCGTCGTTGCCCAGGAAGCTGACTTCCGCCATCAGCTCCTCAACCAGCGCAGAGACCTCACCGCTGGCCAGATCCATCAGGTAGACGCGGTTGCGACGATCCGTCCCCTGCCAGACGCTGATCACCAGCGTCTTCCCGTCATCGGAAAGGGTGGGCGCAAAGCCCCACTCCGGCTGGTCTGGACGCTCATAGACCAGGGTGTCGTTGCGCTGCGCGTCACCGATCTTGTGGTAGTAGAGCTTCTGGAAGCGGTTGACCTCTTCCAGTTTGCCCTCCCCTTTGGGGGCGTCGTAACGGGCGTACCAGACGCCCTCACCGGCCTTGTCCCATTGCGGGGTGGAGAATTTGATCCACTCCAGCGGCTCACCCAGCGGCTGACCATTGTCTACGCGAATAAAGTGCCACTGCTGCCAGTCGGAGCCGGATTGGGAGACACCGTAACCCAGTACGCTGCCGTCGGGGCTGACCGAAACGCCCCCCAGTGCAACGGTCCCCTCTTCAGAGAGGTGGTTGGGGTCCAACAACACGCGGGCCTCGGCCCCGGGCTTATCGATCACGTAGAGCACGGACTGGCTTTGCAGCCCGTCGTTACGGAAAAAGAACTCCCGCTCCCCCTTAAACCAGGGCGCCCCCACCTTCTCGTAGTTCCACAGCTCGCTGATCCGGTTTTCAATCACTTCCCGGTTGGGGATGGACGTCAGGATGGTCTCGCCATAAGCGCGCTGCGCTTCGACCCAGGCCTGGGTCTGCGGCTGCTGCGGGTCTTCCAGATAACGGTAGGGGTCGGCAACGGCCTGGCCGTGCAGTTGATCGACTACGGGTCCACGCGGGCTGTCGGGCACGTCCGGCAGGGTACTTTGACACCCTGCTAACAGTGCCGCGGCCACCAGGCTGCTCCACTTGCTCTTACTTAACATCGTGTTACTGCTCCCTGTGTTGTAGTTATGTCGCTTAACTTGTGAACGGCGCCACTCTACCGACCTCTCGGGGACGGGATCAACTCATGGACGCAAGAGATCTGGCGCACAAACTAGATTTATTTACCCTAAAGTGGAATGTGAAACGATCGGCGCAGCGCCATGAATGACGAAAAATCCGACCATAAAACCCGTATTTACACGGTTTTACCCACTCCTTAACGCGGCTTTTTCCGAACCTTTCCACCACCGGTTACTTTGGCAAATTAAATTACTTTTTCTAATCTGAAATTGGAATTTTTCTAGTTTGATGGGGGCGGGGTAGCTACCTAGAATACGCCCTGTATTCGGAACAGTCCGGCAAATACGCCGCCCAAATCCGACGTTATCGACGCTTAAGCAACGCCGATAATGTTCCCTGGTTCTTTTGCTTAACTTCCTTCTTAG
>CAZWED010000328.1:0-3734 GCA_964632645.1 uncultured Ferrimonas sp.
GCCCGATGGTGTGCCAGGCGCTGCGCAATTACGGCATTGAAGCCCCCATCGATGTGCACCTGATGGTGAAGCCGGTGGATCGCATCATTCCCGATTTTGCCAAGGCCGGTGCCTCCATCATCACCTTCCACCCGGAAGCGTCCGAGCACGTTGATCGCACTCTGCAGCTGATTAAGGATGAAGGTTGCCAGGCCGGCCTGGTGCTCAATCCCGCGACTCCGCTGCACCATCTCGATTACGTGATGGACAAGCTGGACGTGATTCTGCTGATGTCGGTGAACCCGGGCTTCGGTGGCCAGTCCTTCATTCCGGGCACTTTGGACAAGATCCGTCAGGTGCGGGAGCGCATTGAGGCCAGTGGTCGGGAGATCCGTCTGGAGATCGATGGTGGGGTGAAAGCCGACAACATCGCCGAGATTGCGGCGGCCGGTGCCGACATGTTCGTGGCCGGCTCGGCGATCTTCGGTAAGCCGGACTACAAGGCCGAAATCGACAAGATGCGCGAGCAACTGGCGTCGGTGCGTGCCTGATGCCGTTTTCCTCGATTCGCGCCATCGCGTTTGACCTGGACGGCACCCTGATCGACAGCGTTCCCGCCCTGGCTCAGGCTGCCGGGGCCGCCCTGCAGGACATGGGGCGTCCCCCCTGCAGCGTGGAAGCGGCCCGGGGATGGATCGGCAATGGTGCCGAGATGTTGATGCGGCGGGCACTAAGCGGTAATGTTGACCCCGACCCCACCCTGGCGCCAACACTGCTGGAAGAAGCCCTTGAGCGGTTTCATTTCCACTACGGGGCGCACCTGGATCAGGGCAGTCCCCTGTATCCCGGTGTTGCACAGACCCTGGCCACACTGAAAGCCCGGGGCTACCGTCTGGCGCTGATCACCAATAAGCCGGCTCGTTATCTGCCCGACCTGATGGCCACCTGTGGCCTGGATGGGCATTTTGAGCTGATGCTCGGGGGCGATTCACTGGCACGGCGAAAACCGGATCCCATGCCGTTGGCGCATGTGCTGAACCACTTTGGCCTGGCAGCGCATCAGATGGTGATGGTGGGGGATTCCCGCAACGACATTGAAGCGGCCCGCGCGGCGGGGTGTGCCAGTATTGGCCTGACTTACGGCTACAACTACGGGCAACCCATCGCCGACCTGGGACCGAACCAGACCCTGGACCATTTTGAACACCTGCTGGCGCTGTTGCCGGCGCGACAAGAGACTGAATCTGTATGACCAAACCCGTTGTATTGAGTGGCGCACAGCCCTCCGGTGGCCTCACCCTTGGAAACTACATGGGCGCCCTGCGTCAGTGGGTGAAGCTGCAGGAGACTCACGACGCCCTCTATTGCATCGTGGATCTGCACGCCATTACCGTGCGTCAGGACCCGGTAGCGCTGCGCAATGCCTGCATGGACACCCTGGCGCTGTACCTGGCCTGTGGGGTGGACCCGAAGAAGAGCACCGTTTTTGTTCAGTCCCACGTTCAGGAGCACACCCAACTGGGCTGGATCCTGAACTGCTACACCCAGATGGGTGAGCTGAACCGGATGACCCAGTTCAAAGACAAGTCCGCCCGTCATGCCACCAACATCAACGCCGGCCTGTTCAGCTATCCGGTGCTGATGGCGGCCGACATCCTGTTGTACCAGGCCAATGAAGTGCCGGTGGGCAATGACCAGAAGCAGCATCTGGAGCTGGCCCGGGACATCGCTACCCGCTTCAACAACCTGTATGGCGACGTCTTTACCGTGCCGGAGCCGCACATCCCTGAGGCGGGGGCCCGGGTCATGAGCCTGCAGGATCCGAGCAAGAAGATGTCCAAGTCGGACGACAACGCCAACAACCGCGTCGGCCTGCTGGAAGATCCCAAAGTGATCACCAAAAAGTTCAAGAAAGCGGTGACCGACTCCGATGAGCCGCCGGTAGTGCGCTTCGATCTGGACAACAAGGCCGGCGTGTCCAACCTGATGAGCATCTACTCCGCCACCTCCGGCAAAACCTTTGCTGAGATTGAAGCGGAGTTTGAAGGCAAGATGTATGGCCACCTCAAAGTGGCCACCGCGGAGTCCGTTGTGGCCCTGCTGGAGCCGATGCAGAAGCGTTTTGCCGAGATCCGCGGTGACCAGGCTTACCTGGATGCGGTGATGAAAGCGGGGGCCGAAGCGGCCCGCGAGCGCGCTGCCGTCACCCTGGCCAAGGTGTATGACGCCGTTGGCCTGCCGCCGATGCCGCGCTGAGCCGTTGCTGGCAATAAAAAAGCCGACCTGAGGGTCGGCTTTTTTGTGTCCCGCTTACCGCTTACTGGTACTCAAACACCTTGATGACTTTACGCACGCCGGAGGTGGTCCGGGCGACATCGACCGCGAGGTCCGCTTCACTGGCGTTCACCAGGCCCAGCAGAAACACCTCGCCATTTTCGGTGATCACCTTGATCCGCATGGCGTCCAGCTCGTTGTCGCTGAACATGCGGGATTTGACCTTGGTGGTGGTCCAGGTGTCGTTGCTCTGGGTGGTGAAGCCGACCGGATTGCCGATGCGGAGCTGGTCATGCAGCTGCAGCACATCCGGATTGGCGCGGGCGATCTGCACCGCCCGGTCTTTCAGCATCTGGTTGGGCACCTGACCCACCAGCAGCACCCGACGGTTCATGGAGATCACCCGGATACGGGACTGGTTTCTGAGCCCGTCGTCCTCGTTAAGGGCGTCGGTGACCGCCACGTCCAGCCCGTGATCGTCGATCTGGGTGGTGAAGGAGCGGCGATCGTTCACCATCACAGCGCCACCGACGGCGCCCGCCATGATCACCCCGGCGCAGCCACTCAGGGTGGTGGTCACCAGAATGAGGGCGATTAAGCGTAAGGTCATCCGGCGCATGGCTCAGTCCTCCTGGGGAAACAGGGTTCGGTCGATCACGTCGCAGAGGCTGTGCAGGATCAGCAGGTGGACCTCCTGGATCCGCGGGGTGCTGTGGCTGGGAACCCGGATCTCCACATCACTGTTGCTCAGCAGGCCCGCCATGGCACCGCCGTCGTTGCCGGTCAGGGCGACAATGGTCATGTCCCGGTTCACCGCCGCTTCCATCGCCTTGATGACGTTCTGGGAGTTGCCGCTGGTGGAGATCGCCAGCAGGATATCCCCCCGTTGTCCCAGGGCATGAACCTGCTTGGAGAACACCTCGCTGAAGCTGTAGTCGTTGGCGATGGAGGTCAGGGTGGAGCTGTCCGTGGTCAGGGCGATCGCCGGCAGGCTGGGGCGCTCGGTTTCAAACCGGTTCAGCAGCTCGCTGGAAAAGTGCTGGGCGTCGCCGGCGCTGCCACCGTTGCCGCAGCACAGGATCTTATTGCCGCTCAGCAGGCAGTGCACCATGGCCATGGCCCCTTTCTCAATGGACTCTGGCAGGGCCTCCAAGGCGTCGATTTTGGTTTGGATGCTCTCGGTAAAGCTTTCTTTGATTCGTTCCAGCATGGTCTCCTGACCTTGTTAAAAAGCGTTTTGAATCCAGTTGATTGTGTCACCGTCAATGGTCAGCACGTCAAATCGGCAGGGGCTCTGGCTCAACCCCTGCTGTTGCAGGTACCAATTGGCGGTCAGCCGCAGTTTCTGCTGCTTTTGCGGGGTGACGGCGGCAATCGCTCCCCCGAAGTGGCCAGCGCGGCGGTACTTCACGTCGACAAACACCAGAGTGTCGCCCTGGCGCATGATGAGGTCCTGTTCGCCGAAGCGCCGCCGGACGGGG
>CAZWED010000329.1:0-3708 GCA_964632645.1 uncultured Ferrimonas sp.
CCTGCTGACCCGCCCGGCGGTGGAAGCAGGTGAAAAACTGGGCTTCCTGCCCGGTGACCTGTCGCAGAAGGTGGATCCCTACCTGCGCCCCCTGTACGACGCCCTGTTTGAGATGCTGGGCTTTGAGCGGGTGGAGCGACTGATTGAGCGCAACGTCATCGAAGTGGCGCCCCTGGCCTACATGCGGGGCCGGACGCTCAACGACGCGTTCATCATTCTCGATGAGAGCCAGAACACCACCGTGGAGCAGATGAAGATGTTCCTGACCCGCATCGGTTTCAACAGCCGTGCGGTGATCACCGGTGACATCACTCAGGTGGACCTGCCCCGGGGCGCCCGCTCCGGCCTGCGTCATGCCATCGAGGTGCTGCGCGACGTCAACACCATCAGCTTCAACTTCTTCCAGAGTGGCGACGTGGTACGTCACCCGGTTGTTGCCCAGGTGGTGGAAGCCTACGAGGCGTACGAAGAAGCCGAGCGCGCCAAGAAAGCGGAGCAGGAGCGACAGCGTCGTGCCGAGCAACTGGCGGCACAGAACCCGGATGAGGCCCAATAATGGAGCTGGATCTGCAACTGGCCGTTGAGGCCGACAACCTGCCCTCCCAGGCCCAGCTGGAAAGCTGGGCCGCCCTTGCCCTGGCGGAACACCCCGATGCCGAGCTGACCATCCGCATCACCGATGAAGCGGAAAGCCAGCAACTGAACCGGGATTACCGGGGCAAGGACAAGCCCACCAACGTGCTCTCTTTTCCGTTCGAAGCCCCGCCGGGCATCGAACTGCCGCTGCTCGGTGATCTGGTGATTTGTGCCGCCGTCGTCGCGCGGGAAGCGCAGGAGCAGGAGAAGGCGCCGATGGACCATTGGGCCCACATGGTGATTCATGGCTGCCTGCATCTGATCGGCTACGATCACATCGAGGATGAAGACGCCGACGAGATGGAATCGCTTGAGCGTCAGCTGCTGGCGCAGATCGGCATTGCCGATCCCTACCAAGAGCGGTAATCTCTCTGTCAGATCCACAACCCACAGGACAATATGAACGAAGACCAACCCCCGTCGAGCCAGACCCAAGTCGTTAAAAAGGGCTGGTTAGACCGTCTCAGCCAGATCTTTGGTGGCGAGCCGCAAAACCGACAAGAGCTTGTTGATGTGATTCAGGACGCCGAAGAGCGCGCCCTGATCGATCAGGACACCAAAGAGATGATCAAAGGGGTGCTTCAGGTGTCAGACCTGAAGGTCCGCGACCTGATGATCCCCCGCTCCCAGATGATCACCATCGAAAAGAATCAGACCGTTGAGTCGTTTCTGCCGATCGTGCTCGACTCTGCCCACAGCCGTTTCCCGGTGATTGATCGCGACAAGGATCACATCGAAGGGATCCTGCTGGCCAAGGACCTCCTCGCTTACGGTTTCGGCAACGACGCCGACTTCAGCCTTGAGCGGATCCTGCGTCCGGCCGTTGTGGTACCGGAAAGCAAACGCGTCGACGTGTTGCTGAAGGAGTTCCGCTCCGACCGCTACCACATGGCCATCGTGGTGGACGAGTACGGCGGCGTATCCGGCCTGATCACCATTGAAGACGTGCTGGAAGCGATCGTCGGTGACATCGAGGATGAAACCGATCTGGAAGAGGACAACGACGTTCATATCCGCCGGGTAAGCCGGCAGGTCTGGGCGGTGGCTGCGCTGACCCCCATCGAGGAGTTCAATGCGCACTTCAACGCCGCGTTTTCCGACCTGGAATACGACACCGTTGGTGGACTGGTGAGTCACGCCTTTGGCCACCTGCCGGAGCGGGGCGAAACCATCGAACTGAACGGTTTCGAGTTCAAGGTGGTGAACGCCGACACCCGTCGCCTGGTGCAACTTCAGGTTCGCATCGGGGACAGTGAGAGCGAGACCGCCAGCGAGGACGCCCCCGCTGCCTGATCCCACCATAAGGACACCCAATGGCAAATCCCTGGATTGCCGCGTTTATCGCCCTGCTTAGCGGGGCGATAAGCCATCTGGCTTTCGCGCCTTACGACCTCTGGCCCCTGCTGCCACTCTCCCTCACCGCCCTGCTCTGGCTGAGCCAGGGGGCGACGGTGAAACACGCCGCCCTGCTCGGGCTCTCCTACGGTTTTGGTCAGTTTGCCTTTGGTCTGCGCTGGGTGCACGTCAGCATCGACCAGTTTGGCGGCCTGCCGCTGATCGTCTCCCTCCTGCTGATGGCCCTGCTTTGCCTCTATCTGGCGCTCTATCCCGCGCTGGTCATGGGGCTGCTCAACCGCCATTTCAGTGGCACCGCACTGAGCCGCGTACTGGCCTTCCCGGCCCTCTGGCTGCTCAGTGAATGGCTGCGGGGCTGGGTACTGACCGGCTTTCCCTGGCTGTGGCTGGGTTACAGCCAGACCGACGGCCCGCTGACTCCGCTGATCCCCTACGTCGGCGTGCTTGGGGTGGGGCTGCTGCTGAGCCTCTGCGCCGCGGCCCTGGTTCCGGTTCTGGCGCGTCGATGGGCCTACCTGGGCGTCCCGCTGGGGGTGGCCCTGCTGGCCCTGGGGGCCTCACTGGCGCCACCGAAAGTCAGCGAACACGGCACCCTGGACGTCGCCCTGGTACAGGGCAATATCCAGCAGAGCATGAAGTGGCGCCCGGAGATGCTGTGGCCCACCCTGCTGAAGTACCAGGACCTGAGCCGCCCCCATATGGACGCGGACCTGGTGATCTGGCCGGAAGCCGCCGTGCCGGCACCGGAAGCGATGGTCAGCGAGTTTCTTTATCAGTTTGAACGCGCCGTGGCGTTTCGCCAGACCGAAGTGATCACCGGCATCATCAGCATGGATGAGGCCAAGCACTTCTATAACTCCCTGCTGGTGCTGGGGCCGGAGGTTCATGAAGGGCCATTCAGCCCCGCCGATCCCAACCGCTACCACAAGCACCAGCTGCTGCCGATTGGCGAGTTTGTGCCGCTGGAAGACTGGTTACGCCCCCTCGCGCCGTTCTTCAACCTGCCGATGTCGTCGTTCAGCCGGGGGGGCTTTGTCCAGCCCAACCTGACCGCTGCCGACCGTCATCTGACGCCCGCCATCTGCTACGAAATCGCGTTCCCTGAGCTGGTTCGCGCCAACGTGCACGCCAATACCGACCTGCTGCTGACCGTCTCCAACGACGCCTGGTTTGGCAACTCCATCGGGCCCCACCAGCACATGGCCATCGCCCGGATGCGGGCGCTGGAGCTGGGGCGTCCCCTGCTGCGGGTCACCAACAACGGCATTACCGCCATCGTCGATGTACAGGGACGGATCCTGGCGCAGTTGCCCCAGTTTGAGACCGGCGTATTGCGGGAAACCGTCACCCTGGAACAGGCCGACACCCCCTTCCGGCAATACGGCCAGAGACCGCTCTATTTCATCGCGATCACCTTGCTGTTCCTGGCCTGGCGCTGGCGCCGGCACACCTCAGGATAACCCCCATTTACACAACGCCACCCGCCGGGTGGCGTTTTTATTTGCTCCCGTTGCCGCCACAAAAATCCCCTTCCGATTTTATCTCTGATGTGCTACTGATATTTTTCCCTTTGCAAATCATGCACTTATGCAAAGTTCGCATGGGGTTATACGTATTACACTCAAGGAGAAGAGGATGACAAGTCCCATTAGGCACCGGCCCTATTCCCGGCTGGCTCTGGCCTGCTTGACCGCCATTACGGTCAGCAGCGGCGTC
>CAZWED010000330.1:0-3705 GCA_964632645.1 uncultured Ferrimonas sp.
GAGTCGAACTCGGGACCTACTGATTACAAGTCAGTTGCTCTACCAACTGAGCTATGCCGGCACTGCACTAATGTGCGGAGCGCATGATAGGAAAACGGCAGAAACAGCGCAATAGGATTTTCAAAAAAATTCGCTCAAACCGTGCAAGTGATGAGCTTTTAACCAGCCAATAAGGTAGAAAAAGAAGAGGCCAGTCCGAGCTGACGGGGGACGTTGTCACGCTGTACCTTTGCCGGTGGTTAGGGTAAGGTCGCGGTCGCAAACTATGGAGAAACGATACCTTTGAACGCCCAGACCAAACTTGGTGCCTATCAGGGCTTTTCCCGCCGTCAGTGGTCCGCCCTGAGGGACGCCGTCCCCCTTCCCCTGAGTGAAGAAGAGCTGGAGCGCTTGCGGGGTATCAACGAAAGCGTCTCCCTCGAAGAGGTGGAGGCCGTTTACCTGCCCCTCTCCCGTTTGCTGAATCTGTATGTGCACTCCAACCAGCGTCGTGGCGATGTGCTGCAACAGTTCCTTGGTCGTCGCCCCTCCCGGGGCCCCTACATCATCAGTGTCGCGGGGTCGGTCGCCGTCGGCAAAAGTACCACCGCGCGTATCCTTCAAGCCCTGCTGCAACGCTGGCCAGAGCATCCCCAGGTCGAACTGGTGACCACCGACGGCTTTCTTTACCCGCTCGATGAGCTCAAACGACGCGATCTGCTTAAGCGCAAGGGTTTCCCCGAAAGTTACGACATCCGCCTGTTGCTGGATTTCGTCCGAGACGTCAAGTCGGGCAAGCGCACCTCTGCCCCGCTCTACTCTCACCTCAGCTACGACCGGATCAACGACGCCAGTCAGGAGATCAACAACCCGGACATCCTGATCCTGGAAGGGCTGAACGTGCTGCAAAGCGGTATGGACTACCCGGATGGGGATCGCCCCTTCGTGTCCGATTTTGTCGATTTCTCAATCTATGTGGATGCCGCAGAGCCGCTGCTGAAAGAGTGGTACGTTGATCGCTTTATCAGCTTCCGGGATGGGGCCTTTAAAGACCCCAACTCCTACTTCCACCACTATGCCCATCTGAGTGAAGGAGAGGCCCGCAAAACGGCGAGCAAGATCTGGGACGAGATCAACGGCCCCAACCTGAACCAGAACATCCTTCCCACACGAGAGCGGGCCACCCTGATCCTCACCAAAGGTGCGGAACACCGCATCGAGCAGATCCGGCTGCGCGGTTAATCCCGGGCCCTCAGGCTCAGCTCTCCACCGGCAAAGCGTTTTACCGTCCCATCCGGCAGGGCCAGCAGCAGATGGCCTTGTGGATCGATGCCCCGTGCCACCCCCTCCAACGTCTGGCTGCCCAGCAGCAAAGTAACCGGACGGTTGGCGAACTGGTCTCGCTGCTGCCAACGCGCCACGAATGGCGCCAGTCCCTCCCGTTCAAACAGCTCCAGTCCCTGATCGAGATGGGCCAGGATGGTACGGGCCAGGAGGTTGCGGTCTGGCTGTGGCCACTCGCCGGACAGATCCGCCCAGGGCTGATCAATCTGTGTGGCCACCGACTCCGGCATGGTCACATTCACCCCGCAGCCAATCACCAGCTCACACGCTTCCCCCTGTTGGCCGGACACCTCAACCAGAATGCCCGCAAGCTTCCGGCCGGCAAGATAGAGATCGTTGGGCCACTTCAGGGTCAACCCTTCTATCCCGAGGGACTCCAACGCTTCACACAGCATCACGCCAACCGCCAGGCTCAGGCCGGCTGCCGCAGCCAACCCCTGCTCCAGGCGCCAGAAGTAGGAAAGGTAAAGGTGGGAAGCCACCGGCGATACCCAGGTGCGGCCGCGTCGTCCCCGGCCCCCGGTTTGCATCTCCGCCAGACAGGCCTCGCCATTAACGGCCTGCTTGGCGCGCTCCAGCATAAAGCCGTTGGTGGATTCCACCTGCCAGAAGAGGTGGAGCGGCGCAGGCCGGGCCTGCGCCTGCAACGCATCGGCGCACAGCAGGCTGAGGGGGCGGGAAAGGCGATACCCCTTCCCTTTCACCCGATAGAGATCCAGCCCCATCGCTTCCAGGGACTCGATGTGGTTATGAACCGCAGCGCGAGAGACCCCGAGCTGTTCCGCCAACAAGGCGCCGGAGTGAAACTGCCCGTCCGCCAGGGCCGTGATCAGTTGCTGTCGAATAAGGGGAAACACCGTTACCACCCCAACCCGCCCTGTCCGTCCAGGATCCGCACTTCCGGCTCCAGTTCGATGCCGTAACGGGCTTCCACTGTGGCCACAACGTGACGGGCCAGCGCGGTGATCTGCTCTGAAGTGGCGTTATCCCGATTCACCAATACCAGAGCCTGCTCGGTGTGCACCGCGGCGTCACCAACCTGGTATCCCTTCAGGCCGGCCTGGTCGATCAACCAGCCAGCCGGTACCTTTCTCTCCCCGGGCCCGGCGGGATAGCTGGGGATCTCGGGGTAGGCCCGTTGCAACCGCTCAAACAGCACGGCATCGATCACCGGGTTTTTGAAAAAGCTGCCAGCATTGCCCAGTTGCTCCGGATCCGGCAGTTTACTGGCCCGGATCCGGCAAACCGTATCAAACACCGTCTTGGCATCCACCTCGTCACCCAACTGGGCCAGTGGGCCATAAGCCAGCTTGGGCGCCCACGCCTTCGGCAACGCCAGGCCCACAGCAACCACTACAGCGCGCCCTTTCAGCGCCCCTTTAAAGATCGATTCCCGGTAGCCGAACTGACAAGCCTCAGCGGTCAGACGTACCACCTCGCCCGACGCCACATCCCAGTAGTCGACGTACTCACAAAAGTCCGCCAACTCGACGCCGTACGCCCCGATATTCTGTACCGGTGCCGCGCCAACGGTACCGGGGATCAGCGCCAGGTTCTCAAGCCCGGGCATCCCCGACGCCAACGACCAATCGACCACATCGTGCCAGACCTCTCCGGCGCCAAGATGCAGGTGGAAGTGCGCGTCGGATTCCGTCACTGTACGTGCCTTGATGCGGTTCAGTATCACCAGGCCATTGAAGTCCTCGGCGAAGAGCAGGTTACTTCCACCACCAACCACCAGTTTGGGCAGGTTGCGCCACGCTTCGTCCTGATAGCAACGGGCCAGCGACGGCACGCTGTCCACCACAACCAGGGCGCGGGAACGCACCGAAACACCAAAGGTGTGGTGCTCGGCAAGGTTTGCATCAAAGGTCACTGAAACAGGCACAGTCAGTTCGATTCCACTCTATGGCGACGATCGCCAAATCAAAAGAAGGCGCAGTCTACGTAATCTGGGCGGTCAGGTCGACCACCCTGCACAACTTTTCGCCACCTCATTATTGGGTTGAACACCAGTATAAATGGGAAAAATCACCAGAAAAGCGCGCGTTGTCAGGATCCAAAGCGCGCACCGGATCAAAGTCGGATGATCGGAAAATCCGATGCCCAACCTCATCAAAGGACGGCCTCTGGGAACTGAGTGGACGGAAGGATGGGACTCAACGTGCAAAAGCCCGCTGCATGCACCACACAAAGAGGCCGGCAACAAAGACCGTAACGCTAAACTGACCGTAGCGCAGCAACGAAGCACATGAGCGCGAGGCAGAGATGCCGAGCGGAGGGGCGCACCTGAGACGGGTTGTGGTGCCCCGCTATCACGGTTCGCAGAACCGCGCTTTCGCCAAACACAAAAAAGCCTGTTTCTTTCGAAACAGGCTTCTT
>CAZWED010000331.1:0-3690 GCA_964632645.1 uncultured Ferrimonas sp.
CTGTCCAACTTCGCAGGCGGTGTGCTTATCCTGCTGTTCAAGCCGTTCAAGTTCGGTGATGTGATTGAAGCCCAGGGATTCCTTGGTCGGGTCCACGAGATCCAGATCTTCAACACCATCCTGCTGACCATGGACAACCAGAAGGTCGTAATCCCCAACGCCCTGCTGTCCAACGGCTGCATCAAGAACCTGTTCAGCGAGCCGACCCGTCGCGTCGATCTGACTTTCGGCATCAGCTACGACGACGACATCGCCATCGCCAAAGAGGTGCTGGCCAAGCTGATGGCCGAGGATCCCCGCGTGTTGCAGGAGCCGGCCCCGGAGATCTACGTCAGCGCCCATGCCGACAGCTCGGTCAACCTGCTGGCCCGCCCCTGGGTGAAATCAGAAGACTACTGGCCGGTGCATTTCGACATGATGGAAAAGGTGAAGATCGCCTTCGATCACAACAACATCACCATCCCCTTCCCGCAACGGGATGTGCACCATCATGGCCTCTCCCCGCATCTGCTGGGAACCGACGACGCCTGAGCCCGTCGCACAAAAAAAGCCCGCCAATTGGCGGGCTTTTTGTTGCCATCGGTCAGCGCAGGGCGGCGATGGCCCGACTGACGCCGGCGGCGTAGGCAGGGTCCGCCTGCTCGAAGTGCGCCAGCATTCGGGTCTGCACCTCCGGCGTCGCCTGACTCAGAGTGGCGGCGATGGTGTCGCACAGGGCCTGTTGCTGGTCGGCGTTCATCAGGCGGAACAGATCACCGGCCTGGCTGTAGTCGTCTTCCACGGTCTTATCGTAGCGCGCCATGGCACCGGCGATGTCCATCGGCGGCTCGGCGTACTGAGCCTGCTGCACCGGCCCGCCCTGGGTATTGGGACCATAGTTCACGCCACCGGCACTGTCCGGCGTGCGGCCGTGGAAGGGGCATCCGGCGCCCGCCATCGCGCCACCGCGCTGGTAGTGGTTGGCCTGGCTCGCGTGGGGGCAGTTCACCGGCAGCTGGTTGTAGTTGGCGCCAATGCGATAGCGCTGAGCGTCCGCGTATGCAAACAGACGGGCCTGCAGCATCTTGTCCGGGGACGCGCCCACACCGGGCACCAGGTTCGAGGGCGCCAGCGCGGCCTGCTCCACCTCGTTAAAGTAGTTGTCCGGGTTGCGGTTCAGCTCCAGCACGCCGATCTCCAGCAGCGGGTAGTCCTTATGGGGCCACACCTTGGTGAGGTCGAACGGGTTCAGGTGGTACTGCTCCGCCTCCGCTTCCGGCATGATCTGAACGTTGACCGACCATTTGGGGAAGTCGCCATCTTCAATGGCCGCGTACAGATCCCGCTGGGCGTGGTCCGGATCGATCCCCTTGAGGCGATCCGCCTGCGCATTGGACAGGTTCTTGATGCCCTGCAGGGTCTTGAAGTGGAACTTCACCCAGAACCGCTCGCCCTTGTCATTCCACAGGGAGAAGGTGTGGCTGCCGTAGCCGTTCATGTGACGATAGCTGGCGGGGATCCCGCGGTCAGACATCAACACGGTCACCTGGTGCAGCGCTTCCGGATTCAGTGACCAGAAGTCCCACATCGCCTGCGGATCCTTCAGGTTGGTTTTCGGGTTGCGCTTCTGGGTATGGATAAAGTCCGGAAACTTGATGCCATCCCGCAGGAAGAACACTGGCGTGTTGTTGCCAACGATGTCGTGGTTGCCGTTTGCGGTGTAGAAACGCAGGGCAAAACCGCGGGGGTCACGTTCAGCGTCAGCGGAACCGCTCTCTCCGCCCACGGTGGAGAAACGCAGGAACACTTCGCTCTGCTTGCCCACACCGCGGAAGTGATCGGCAATGGTGTATTCGGACAGATCCCGGGTCAGGGTAAAGGTGCCGTACGCGCCGGAGCCCTTGGCGTGCACCACCCGCTCCGGGATGCGCTCCCGGTTAAAGTGGGCCAGCTTCTCAATCAGTTGCCAGTCCTGCAGCATCACACCGCCACGGGCGCCCGCAGTCAGGCTGTTCTGGTCATCCGCGATGGGCGCGCCGTTTTGAGTAGTGAGTCGTTGATTCATGGTGGGTATCCTCGCTCGGTGTCCCTGCCCGGGACGCAATCCAGTCGTACAGGCCATACCACATGGCGGGCCTCCTCTTAATCTCTGGAAACGATACTAACCACCAACCCCAATCGAATCTAGCGTAACAAAGAGGTTGTCACATTCGCTTTTTGCGATTGCTTTTACTGATCCAAATCAATGAATCAAAACGTCCTTTGCCCCTCCCAACGTCGCGGCCACAAAAAAGCCCGCCATAAGGCGGGCCTTCGGAAACGCGCAGCTCACTCCTGGTGGTAGCTGCCTTCCCAGTCGCCGTAGTTGGCGTCGCCCGCCAGGATGGTCAGTTCCGGCGTCTGGCCGAAAATCTTGGCCAGTTCGGCGGAAACGGCGGCCACAACCTCGTCAACGCTGCTCTGTTCGGTGTAGCAGGTCACCGCAACGTGGAACTGGTTGTTGAAATAGGCGATGAACAGGTCCCAGCCCTGCTCCATCTGCAGGGCAGTCAGCGACTCATCCAGAGCGTCAAACTGCTCAATGTCCTGGGCAAAACGGAACTCCACGCAGGTCTCAGCGAAGGGACCCAGGGCGAATTTCTTCAGATGACGGGCTTTGTGGTGAGATTTGATGGCCGGTTTGGCCTGCTCAGGCACGACAATAATGGACATGAAGCCTTCCTCAGGTTTAACGCCGGATGGCCCGGCAATTGAGCGCAGGGTACGCGAGCCCCGGATTGGGCGCAATAAAAAAGGCCGCACGCTGTGCGGCCAAGCCCCAAGAATACGTAATGAGGACAAGCGGTGTCAGTGTTTCTGCTCCACCGGCACGGAGACCGGGGCCGAACGCCCCTGGTACCATTCAAAGACTCCCCAGACCAGGCCGAAGAGGACGAAGGGCACCGCCAGAAAGATCACGGTATAGATAAACAGGTAGGAAAGCCCCACCACCAAGATGCTGCCTAAGCTCATGATCCTCTCCCGTTGCCGCTGGATGCCCCCTCAGTAAGCCTGCTTTATCGCGCAAAATAAACGCGTTAGCCGCAATGTTGCCGGATCCGTACCGCTGCCGTTGCCGATGGCACAACCCCCAATTCCCGGTTGCGCAACCGGGGGATGCCGGCGCCGGTATCCATCACCACCTTAGGACCCCGGAAATGGGCTGCAGCAGAGGCATCATGACCCTGACGAAGGGCATCAATCCCCGCCCGTACTGCCTCGTTGAGGTGATGGCGCGAAAGTCTTCGCCGATCCCGTATTTTCGTTCTTCGACCCCGGCGTGCCATCCTATCCATCATCCACAACGCCAGGTATGGCCAGAGAGGCAGCCACCAAGAACGCAGAGGAGACGCTTCCGGAACAATTTCTTCTCACTCTCATTATTTCTAAGGGGTATCTGCACCCTTCCAAGAACAGATCGACAGGGTTGTCTTTGGAAGGAGAATCAGTTCGCCAAAACTTCTTAAACAATCCAAATGTTCTTTCCATCCTGTTAAAAGCAAAAAACCGGTGCAATCGTTCACCTAAAATCATCGGATGGATTATTTGTTCAATCATTGCACTTTTTTAAGCGCATTCTCCTTTTTATGGTTTAAGCTCATTCTCTATCAAAAACCAATTGATGCAACATTGTTAAATTTGAACCAATGAATGCGACGAGAGTTCATTGAG
>CAZWED010000332.1:0-3667 GCA_964632645.1 uncultured Ferrimonas sp.
TACCCGGACAAAACGTCGTAAAAAAAGGGCGGCCACCAGGCCGCCCTTTTTTGTTATTCCCGCACCATGTGCAGGAAGTGCAGGTGCTTCTCGTACTGATCGAGAATGTCGCCCAGAACCTGCTCCCGGCTCCATCCCATCACGTCGTAGTCCTGGCCCCCTTCGCGGAGGTGAACTTCGGCGCGGAAGTACTTGCTCTCCTCGTCGTCCTGATCTTCGGTCAGCACGAACGAGGGGCGCTGGTAAGCCCGGGGACGCACTTCGTATTCAAAGTCCATTTCGGCGCCAAACAGCACTTCCAGACGGGTACGGTGGGTGTCGTCATCCTTATGCAGGTTCACTTCGACGCCCTGCTTGCGCAGCTCCAGCAACATCTCCTCCATCGCCGGGTACACCACCTCATCGATAAAGCGGTTGACGTGGGCGCGACGGGGGAACTGCATGGTGTTGCGCAGACGGCGCTGCCAGGGCACCGGATTGCGGGTTACCCGCGGTGCCAGATTGGCGCTTTGCTGGCTCTCTTTCTTGTGCAGGTCGACCTGAAGGGCCTGATGCAGACCGTAGGCCGCCACCATCAGCACCATAGCGAACGGCAGGGCGCTGGCGATCACCGCCGTCTGCAAGGCAGAGAGGCCACCGGCCATCATCAGTACCACGGCCACCAGGCCGATGCTGGCTGCCCAGTAGATCCGCTGCCACAGGGGGGTGTGATCATTGCCGCCGGACGCCAGCATATCCACCACCAAAGAGCCGGAGTCGGCGGAGGTCACAAAGAACACCACCACCATCAGCATGGCGATGGTGGAGAGCAGGCCGGAGAGGGGGAACTGCTCGAGGAAGACGAACAGGGCCAGGGAGGAATCCTCACTGATCACCTCGCCCAGTTGGGTCATCCCCTGGTGCAGGATCATGTCGATGGCGGTATTGCCGAACACCGTCATCCAGGCCAGGGTGAAACCCGCCGGCACAAACAGCACGCCCATCACAAACTGGCGGATGGTCCGCCCCCGGGAGATGCGGGCAATAAACATGCCGACAAAGGGTGACCAGGACAGCCACCAGCCCCAGTACAGCAGCGTCCAGCCCCCCAACCAGTCAGTGGGGTCGTAGGCGTAGAGGTTGAAGGTCTTGTTGACGATTTCCGACAGGTATCCGCCGGTGTTCTGCACGTAGGTTTGCAGCAGCAGCACCGTCGGGCCCAGGATCAGGATCAACCCCATCAGTCCGATCGCCAGCACCAGGTTCAGCTCGGACAGGCGACGGATCCCCTTATCCAGGCCGGACACCACGGAGAGCGTGGCCAGCGCCGTAATGGCGATGATCAGGATCACCTGGATGTTGGCGCCCACCGGCAGACCAAACAGGTAGTGCAGGCCACTGTTGACCTGCAGGACACCAAACCCCAGCGAGGTCGCCACACCAAACACCGTGCCGATGATGGCAAAGATGTCCACCGCATGACCGATGGGCCCGTAGATCTTGTCACCGATCAGGGGGTACAGCGCGGAGCGCAGGGTCAGGGGCAGGCCGTGGCGATAGGCAAAGAACGCCAGGATCAACGCCACGATGGCGTAAATGGCCCAGGCGTGCAGACCCCAGTGGAAGAAGGTCAGCTTCATCGCCTCCTTGGCCGCTTCCACCGTGGCGGGATCACCCTCCGGCGGGCTCATAAAGTGCATCACCGGTTCGGCCACGCCGAAAAACATCAGGCCGATCCCCATGCCCGCAGAGAACAGCATGGCAAACCAGGACTTGTTGTTGAACGCCGGCTCGGCGTGATCGGGCCCCAGCTTGATATCGCCAAAGCGGGAAAGGCCCAGAAAGGCCACATAGATCAGGATCAGGGCCACCGCCAGCACGTAGAACCAGCCGGCATTGGCGATGATGGACGCTTGAATGGTGCTGAAGCGCTTGGCGGCAGAATCGGGGAACAGGGCCGCGTAACCCACCAGAGCCAGTATCAATCCCGTTGACCAGAAAAAGACCGGCTTATTCAGTGTTGAGCGCTGATTGCGCGCATCAGACATGGTTCCTCCTTTGTCTCAGACTCCGAAGCCGTGGCTTCGGTACCACATGTCGGCGCCGGACGGGAGCGAAAAACAGCCCGGGAAGGTCAGCAGGGGGGATGCCAGGAAAGCCAAAAACGCTGGGAGAACCCAGAGATTTGCATCGCTCGAACCGCGTCGGCGCATTGTAGGCAATCCGATCCGGGGTAAGCGCCCGCACCGCATCACAGAGTAGATGGGTTCGGCCCAGTGAAGGCCAAACGATGAGAAAACGCGCAACAGTATGAACAAACGACCACTTTGGCGCAAACCGGCAACCCGTTTCAGTGACCTTGGATACTTATCCAGTCTAGCCAATGCGATCGCGATCACACTTTTGTTGCACCCACACGAAGAACCCAACACAACAATGATCGGCGCCACGGCCCGGCGCAGGTCAGGCTGCTAGGCTTGGGATCTCTGCTGCATCCGTTTGAATGACCATGACGCTGATCCGTACCCTGGGCTCAAAATGGGCCGTTGCCGAACTGGCTGAAGCCTTGACCACCGAGTTGGCCAAGGACATGGAGATCCACCGCTTCTTCGCGGGTGCCGCCACACTGGATCAAGTGGCGGACAAGATCATCACCCTCACCCTGGCGGAAGCACCGGAGCTGCTGCAGGACGGGGTGGATGAGTGGTCGATGCTGCCGGTGCTCTCCATCGCGTTTCAATTGATGGTGGTGAAGAGCCTGCAGGGCGAGCGCCTCAGCCAGGTGGAACACCTGATCATTCCGCTGAGCCGGCACGTGGCGGAACAGCCCGACCCGGACACCCTGCCGGAACCTTACCGGGCGATGAAGGCGCGCATCCGGGATCTCTACCAGCGCTGGGATGCCGCCAAGACCGAGCAGCGCAATGCCAGCCGCAACATGATGCGCCACCAGTAGGGCGGCTCAATCCCGCCCTTTCAGCCAGGAGGGCTGGCTGACCAGACCGATGGTCTGGTTGGCCTCGAAGTCCGGGGCAAAATCGTCCAACTGCAGCACCAGCTCACCGGTTTCCGGGTTGTAGCGCACCACCCGGCCATGACCGCGACGGCGTGGCAGGTGCTGGCCAATCTCATCCGGCCCCCCGACCCGCTCAATGCGTCCATTGCCCATGGTGACGATGGGGTCGCACAGGTGCAGGGTTTCCGATACCGAGTGGCTGATGAACAGCATGGGGATGCGTTCCGAAACCGTGCCCAGAAACGCCATCAGATGCTGCCGGCTGGCCAGATCCAGCGCCGCCAGCGGCTCATCCAGCAGCAACAGGCGGGGCGAGGCGGCCAGGGCGCGAGCGATCGCCACCCGCTGACGCTGGCCCGCCGACAGCGACGGCGCCGGCTGGTCCAACAATTCACTGAACTGGCAGGCTTCCGCCAGCTCTTCAATGCCGAACTGCGGCTGCGCCGCCTGACGCTGCGCCAGACGCAGATTCTGTCGAACCGTCAGATGGGGAAACAGCCGGCTGTCCTGGAACACCACGCCGATCTTGCGATGCTCCGGCAGCACAAAGATCTTCTTCTCGCTGTCCTGCAGCACATGGCCATCCAGCACGATGCGCCCTTCGAGCCCCCGTTCCAGTCCGCAAAGGGCGCGGAACAGGCTGGTATTGCCCACGCCGGAGGGGCCGAAGAC
>CAZWED010000333.1:0-3666 GCA_964632645.1 uncultured Ferrimonas sp.
GTTGTTCTGTTCACCAAAGGCGGTGGCCAGTGGCTGGAAGACATCGCAGCGACCGGTTGTGACGCCGTGGGCCTGGACTGGACCGTGGACGTGAAAGCCGCTCGTGAGCGTGTGGGCGACAAAGTGGCCCTGCAGGGCAACATGGACCCCTCCATGCTGTACGCCCCGATCCCGCGCATTGAAGAGGAAGTGGAGCGTATTCTGGGTGAGTTTGGCCACGGTGAAGGCCACGTCTTCAACCTGGGCCACGGCATCCACCAGCACGCCGATCCGGAGCACGCTGGCGCCTTCATCAACGCCGTACACGAGCTGTCCCGCAAGTACCACAAGTAAGCGCTGGACAGGCTTAAGAAAAAAGCACCCTTCGGGGTGCTTTCTTTGATCCCGGATCTGGTTTGTCCGGGGAGGCAGGGTTACAATCACAAACATAAGTCCTATAACCAAACAAATGTTATGACGGAGCGAGAGCAGCAGATCCTGGATCTGATCCGCCAGGACCCGCTTATCCCCCAGCAGGAGCTGGCGGACAAGTTGGGCATCAGCCGCAGTGCCATTGCCGGGCACATCATGCACCTGACCCAGAAGGGCCACATTCAGGGCAAGGGTTACATCCTGGCACCGGAGCGCTACGCGCTGGTGATTGGCGGCGCGAACATGGATCTGTGCGGCATGGCGGACCGTCCGCTGGTCGACGGTGATTCCACGCCTGGCAGTCTCACCGCCAGTGCCGGCGGGGTGGGGCGCAACATCGCCGACAACCTGGCCCGACTGGGCAGCCGGGTGGAGTTTGTCTCGGCCCTCGGCGATGACCGCTGGGCAGAGCAGCTGCTGGAGTCCTGCCGGTTGGCCGGCGTGGGGACGGACCACTGCCTGAAGATCCCCGGTGCCACCACCTCCAGCTACCTGTCACTGCACGACAGCGACGGCGAGATGCGCCTCGCCCTGAACGACATGAGCCTGATTGAGCGACTGGATGCCGAGCAGATTGAGCGCCGTCGTGGCCCCATCGACCGGGCAGCCGTGCTGGTGCTGGATGCCAACCTGTCCGAGGCGGCGCTGGAAACCCTGTTTGCCCGCCCTCTGAGCGCGCCCGTGCTGGTGGACCCGGTGTCCCGGGCCAAGGCCAGCAAGCTCAAGCCCTACCTGAGTCAGCTCGACACCCTCAAACCCAACGCCCTGGAAGCGGAACTGCTGTCCGGCCACGCTCTGGAGCGCGAGGATGACCTGCCACGGGTGGCCGACGCGCTGCATGAACTGGGGGTGCCACGAGTACTGCTCAGCCTGGGCAGCCGGGGCGCCTACGCCTCCGATTGTGGCGTCGGCATCCGCTACCAGCCCTCCGCCACTGAAGTGGTGAACGTGACCGGCGCCGGCGATGCCCTGATGGCGGGCCTGGCCCATGGCCGACTGGCGGGCTGGTCCTTTGCCGACACCGTACCTTTTGCCCTGGCCGCTGCCCGTCTGGCGCTGGCGACCAAGACCACCATTAATACCACCATGTCCGAAGCGGCGGTGCGCCGCCTGATGGAGAAGACCTCATGCTAGAGAAGTACCTGGATATCCACCCGGAAGTTGCCGACGCCATTGCCAACAACCGTCCTGTGGTGGCGCTGGAGTCCACCATCATCTCCCACGGTATGCCCTATCCGCAGAACGTGGAGACCGCGCTGAAAGTGGAGCAGACCGTGCGTGATGCGGGGGCCGTACCGGCCACCATCGCCATCATCAAGGGCCGCCTGACCGTTGGCCTGACCGAAGCGCAGGTGGAGTTCCTGGGCAAAGAGGGGCTGTCCGTCACCAAGGCTTCCCGTCGCGACATCCCCTTTATCGTCGCAGCCGGTAAAACCGGCGCCACTACCGTGGCCTCCACCATGATCCTGGCCGCCATGGCCGGCATCAAAGTGTTTGCCACTGGTGGCATCGGCGGGGTTCACCGTGGTGCCCAGCAAACCTTCGACATCTCCGCCGACCTGCAGGAGCTGGCCAACACCGACGTCGCCGTGGTGTGCGCCGGCGCCAAGTCCATCCTGGATCTGGGCCTGACCCGCGAGTACCTGGAAACCTTCGGGGTGCCGGTGGTGGGCTATCAAACCGATTGCCTGCCGGCGTTCTACACCCGCGAGAGCGACTTCGACATCGACTACCGCCTGGACAGCAGCGAGGCCATCGCCACCGCGCTGAACGCCAAGTGGGGCATGGGCCTGAAGGGCGGTGTGGTGATCGCCAACCCGATCCCGCAGGCGTACGCCATGCCGAAGGCCGAGATCGATGCCGCCATCGAGAAAGCCCTGGCGGAAGCGGAAGAGCAGGGTATTGGTGGCAAAGCCTCCACCCCCTTCCTGTTGTCCCGCGTTTGCGAACTGACCGGTGGCAACAGCCTGGATTCCAACATCCAGCTGGTGCTGAACAACGCCCGCCTGGCCTCGGCCATCGCCCGGGACCTGTGCGCTCAGTAAGCCTCTCGTACTAAGAGAAAAGCCGCCGTCAGGCGGCTTTTTTTATCCCGGGCTCAGGCCGAGCGCACGAATGCGGCGTTGCAGTTCCGGCACCACCTCGGCGTCAAACCAGGGGTGGCGTTTCAGCCACAGGGTGTTGCGGGGGGAGGGGTGAGGCAGGGGCAGCCTGGCGTCACCAAAATCCGCCCATCGGGCCACGGTGTCGGTCAGCGTGGTGAACCCGTCGAGGTAGTATTTCTGGGCATACTGGCCGACGTACAGCGTCAGGGCCAGGTTGGGCAGGCACGCCAGCAGGCGTGGGTGCCAGTGGGGGGCGCAGCGCTTATCCGGTGGGTTGTCACCGCTGCGGCCCCGGCCGGGGTAGCAGAAGCCCATGGGCAGGATTGCCACCTTGTCCGGGTCATAGAAGGTGGTTCTGTCGAGGCCCAGCCACTGGCGTAACCGGTCGCCGCTGGGGTCATTCCAGGGGATGCCGGTGTTGTGCACTTTGAGTCCGGGAGCCTGGCCGATGATCAGCAGGCGGGCACGTCCTCCCAACTGGATCACCGGGTTGGGGTCCAGCACGTCCTCACACTGGCGGCATTGGCGCACATCGTGAAGCAGATCACAGGGATGCCCATTGGGGGCCTGATTTTGCGCTGCCGTTCCGGCCAAAGGCCGAACTTTCATGAAAAATCCTCAAGATGCATTTTATTCATGCCGTTAATTAGGTAAGTTCAAACCTCTTTTTCATAGAGCCAGCGTCTGGATCTGCGCCCCCCGATGAAACTCTCCCGTCGATTATTGCTGCTCCTGTTGGGTCTGGCTATCCCCCTGATCCTCACAGCCATTGGTTTGGCCTACTGGCTGATCCACGATGGGTTCAAGGGGCACCAGCAACGCGGGCAGGCGGCCGAGCGGGCACACCTGCAGATGGACGTGGAGCGTTGGCTGGCGGAAAACCGCCGGACGATGAATGCGATCCGCGTCGCCCTGGAGAGTGAGCCACAGCAGGTGCTGGATTTCCTGGTGGCGCAAGCCAAGCTGGAGGGGCAGATCGCCCTGGTGATGAACCACCACGGCGAGCTTCGGGTGCTGCAGAACAGCGCCTTGCCGGTGGACGGTCACAGTGAGGCGATGCGCGCCCTGCTCGACCCCATCCTCTCCAGCGGCACCTTCCAGTATGAACGCAGCGGCTTTGTGCTCCTTGAACAGCAGGTGTTTGGCCTGG
>CAZWED010000334.1:0-3619 GCA_964632645.1 uncultured Ferrimonas sp.
GCACCAGCTTTTTCAGTCGCTCGGAGATCAAGGACATCATGGGTTACCTGCGTCTGCTGGTGAATCCGGATGACGACAACGCGTTTCTGCGCATCTGCAATGTGCCCAAGCGGGGCATGGGTCCGGCCACCCTGGAGAAGTTGGGTCGACTGGCGAATGAGCGCCAGATCAGCCTGTTTGCCGCGGCGTTCGAGCCGGAACTGGAGCGGGTTCTGCCTCCTCAGGCGGCGGAAACCGTGATGGTGTTTACCCGCTGGCTGGTGGAGCTGGGGGATCGCGCCGAGCGGGGCGACACTCTGGCCGCGCTGAAAGACCTGGTGCGGGAGATCAACTACGAGGATCACCTGTACGACACCTCCCCCAGCCCCAAAGCCGCCGAGATGCGGATGAAGAACGTGTCCGAGCTGTACCGCTGGATCACCGACATGCTGGAAGGCGATGAGCTGGAAGAGCCGATGACCCTGAGCCAGGTGGTGACCCGCCTGACCCTGCGGGACATGATGGAGCGCAACGCCGAAGAGGAGGAGGCGGATCAGGTGCAGATGATGACCTTCCACGCCTCCAAGGGCCTGGAGTTCCCCTACGTCTTTATGGTGGGCACCGAGGAGGGGCTGTTGCCACACCAGAGCAGCCTGGATGAAGGCAACGTCGAGGAGGAGCGGCGCCTGGCGTACGTGGGCATCACCCGGGCCCAGCGGGAGCTGATTTTCACCCTCTGCCGTGAGCGTCGCCAGTTTGGTGAGCAGATCCGCTGCGAACCCAGCCGCTTCCTGCTGGAGCTGCCGCAGGATGATCTGGTCTGGGAGAACCGCCAGAAGCAGCCCACGGAACAGGAGCGGATGAACACCGGCAAAACCAATGTCGCCATGCTCAGGGCGATGCTGGCGAAGAAGTGAGGCTCAGCCGGAGCGGCTGAGTGAGGCGTCGTCGGCGAGGGCCTCCGGCGCCTGGAACAGGTAGCCCTGGCCCCAACGGCACCCCAACCCCTTGAGCAGCTGGTGTTGCCCCGGCTGTTCAATCCCCTCCGCACTGACCACAAAGCCCAGCTCGGTGGACAGCGTCACCAGGGATTGCAGCACCGCCCGGTGGCGGGCGCAGTCGGTGCTCATCTGGCTGTAGCGCATATCCACCTTGACGAAATCCAGCGGCAACTGCGGCAGCATCGCCAGGGCGCTGTAGCCGGTGCCGACGTCATCCAGCCCCAGCTTGACCCCCAATGCGTGGAGGCGGGCCAGACCGTCGTGCAGGGTGGGCTGGTCCACCATCAGATCCCGCTCGGAAAACTCCAGCGCCAGCTGCCCCTTGGGCAGGGTCAGGGCCTCGATGCAGCGCTCCAGTTGCGCCAGTTTGCTGGCGGAGCGCAGGTGGGTAAGGTCCAGATTGACGTGCACCCAGCCCCGATGGCCGATCTGCTGGCGCAGTCTTGGGTAGTCGCGGCAGACCTGCTTCAGGACATAGAGATCCAGTTCGGCCACCGCGCCGCTGTGGCAGGCCAGTGGCAGAAACTGGTCCGGCGGCAGGTCGCCCAGTTGCGGGTGGTGCCAGCGTGCCAGTGCCTCGATGCCGACCACCTGCTGCAGGTTCAGGTCCATCACCGGCTGGTAGTGCACGGTGATCTGCCCCTGGCTGAGCGCTTGTCGGAACTGCGCTTCCCGGGTCAGATCCGCCACCGCTTCGGCGTGCATCTGGCGATCAAAGAACTGGCAGCCCCCCCGACCGGCCGACTTGGCGTGGTAAAGGGCGGCGTCCGCATCCCGCAGCAGGGTTTGCGGCGTGGCGTTCTGGTGGGGATCGGCGATGGCGATGCCGATGCTGGCTCCGGGAAAGAACTCCTTGCCCTCGAGTTGCACCGGTTGCCGCAGATCTTCCAGCAAGCGCTCGGTCACCTCCTGAACGTGCTGGCGGTTGCGGATCCCATCCAGCAGGATCACGAACTCGTCTCCCCCCAAACGGGCCAGGGTGTCGTTGTCCCGAATGCCGTGGCTCAGGCGCTGTGCCACGGTCTCCAGCAGGCTGTCGCCCGCCAGATGGCCCAGCGAGTCGTTCACCAGTTTGAACCGGTCCAGATCGAGAAAGAGCAGGGCGAAACGTTCGTCCGGATGCCGCTTGATGTGCTTGAGGGCCTGGTCCAGCCGGCTGAGCAGCAGCACCCGGTTGGGAAGGCCGGTCAGGGCATCGTGCAGGGCGTCATGCCGCAGCCGGCTTTCCGCCTTGCGACGCTGCTGGATCTGGCGCTGCAGATCGACGTTGATGGCGTGCACTTCGCGGGTGCGTTCCATCACCTTGAGTTCGAGCTCCTCCCGATAGCGGGCGCGTTGCTCCACCGCCTGGCGGCGCTCGATGGCGGTGCTGATGTGCTGGGAGACGAAGCCCAGCAGATCCAGGTCTTTGTCCTCGTAGCCGTAATCCGGATGCTGGCTGAACACCGCCAACACGCCGCGGATCTCGCCATTGATCACCAGCGGCGCGCCCATCCAGTCGCGAAGGTCGATGAGGCAGCGATCCACCGACTGCCCCAATGAACCCTCGCGGTAGGCCGATTCGATGGTGGCACGGCACAGCCGCAGCGGGCGACGGGCGGCCATGACCCGTTCGCTGAGGCCGTCTCCTGGCACCCGGGGCGGAGGCGCGTCGAGGGCATCACCGGCGTCGAAATAGGGGAAGGTGAGCCGTTCCCCGTCCGGGTCCAGCAGGGCGACAAAGCAGTTCTCGGCGTAGAGCAGGTGGCGCAGCACCGAGTGGATCGCCTGGTAGAAGCTGTCCATGTCCCGACCGCTGGCGGTGATCTCGGTGATCTCCAGCAAGGCGTTTTGCAGTCGCTCCGCCCGTCGCCGCTGTGCCACTTCCTGCTGCAGTGCCTTGTTGGCCCGACTGAGCGCCCGGGTGCGATGTTCAATCAGACGCTCGGTCTGCTCCTGCTGCTTCAGGCGCTCCAGAGCCGCGATCAGGTGCTGGCCGACAAAGGTCAGGAACTCCAGCTGGGCCTGGGTGTAGCGGAAACCGGGCTGGTAGGATTGCAGCACCAGCACCCCGATCACCGTCTCTTCCTGTTTCAGCGGCACGCCCAGCCAGGCTTCGGCGGGGTGGCCCAGCCGCTGCACCTCGCCCTGCTCAACCAGTTTGGCCAGCACGGCGCTGTCGGCGTTGAGGGGTCTGCCGTGGCGATACACGTAACCGGTGCAGCCGGCCATCAGGAAACGGGTGTCGGCGTGGGGGGAGCTGTCCCGCTCATCGAGAAAGAAGGGAAATTCGAAGCGCTCTTTGGCGGGATTGAACAGGGCGACATAGCAGTTGGCGGTGCCCGGAAACTGCTGAACCAGAGGCGTCAGTTCCTGGTAGAAGCGCTCCATGCTCGGACTGTGGCTCGCCAGCTCGGAGACACGGAACAGGATCGACTGCAGTGAGGCTGCGGTTTTGTAGTGGCTCGCCATCCTCTTCAGCCGATCAACACGCCGTTCTAAAAAGGCGGTTACCGATTGTGGCGACAGAGCCTTCCCTCTGGGCATCCTGCTGCGGTCCTTGCTGGTGACTGTCGTTCGGAAGTTGAATGGAGACAGATTGACCAAAAAAGCGCCATGCTTCAACGCTTTTTCTTGTTTTTACTATGCTTTTTTACTCG
>CAZWED010000335.1:0-3606 GCA_964632645.1 uncultured Ferrimonas sp.
GAGGGTGCCTTTGCCCAGTGACGCGGTGGCGTTGGCGGAACCGTCACCGGTCACAACCTCGCCGTTGTAGCTCAAGCGCGCTTCCGCCCGGATGGTGTGGGAGCCGGAGCCGATGTCATAAGCCAGGAAGTTAAAGGTGTGGGCGGCCGCGGTGTCGAGGATCAGGCCGATCTCCTCTTCGGTGAGGTTGCACTCATCGAAGGTGACAATGCCGTCGTAGTCGTCGGCAACGCCGTCACCGTCGGTGTCGACCGTCAGGGTATCGGCACAGTCCAGAACGCCGCCAAGCTCTGCCCACAGGGTCTGGGTACGCCGGTCAAAGATGACGTGCCCGGGGGCGGCGAGGGTGTCGTCGACATAAACCCGCATCTCGATCATGGCATCGGCGGTGGCTTCACTTTTGTTGCCGCCTTTGCTGCGCACGACGGTTTCGGTCATCAGCATGGTTTCAAAGGACAGGCCGATGATCAGGTCTTTCGGGGTGCCCGAGTTTTTCAATTCCGTGTTCAGTACAGTGACGTATCCTTCGTCACTGGTGCCCAGAGTGCGAATGGCGGCCGCGCCGAGCATCGCCGCCTGACCACTGTCGGTGTAGGCGGAAGCGGTGTTGTCGGCGTAGGTCAGGGGAGAGGCGGAAACGCCCGCCAGGATCAGGGCCAAAGAGACAGATTGCAAAGATTTCATTGGAAACTCCACGACGGGCAAACGGTGTGCCCTATTGAGTCAGCAACGGTTTGAACCCTTGGCTCTGCAAAAACAAACGGCTACAGGGGCCTCGTGTACCTCCACACCACCCACGACGGGTTCCACGATGAATTGAAAATGCCCCTTGCGCGCGTCATCCGGAGAAAACGCCGGAATTCTTCACGCTGGAGCGGGGGAAAGTGTAGTTGGGGATGTCGAATTTGGCGAAAAAAGAAACAAAAACACCGCCAGAAAACAGTAGGTGGCGGTGTCTTTTTGCTGGCCGGGGCCGGATTGACGCCGGGGAGCCCGGCGTGCGGGATCAGCGCAGCTCGATGCCGTTATCCAGAATGGTGATGCGCTCTGCCTTGTAGAGGCCGCCGATGGTGCGCTTGAACACGCCTTTGGAGACGCCAAACAGGGCCTTGATGGTTTCCGGATCGGCTTTGTCATTGAGCGGGGCAAAGCCGCCCGGCTGGGTGCGCAGGTAGGCGAGGATCTTCTCACCCAGTTGGTCGACCTGCTTCGCCACCGGCGGGTTGACGCTGACATCGAGGCGGCCGCCTTCGCGCACCTTGGTGATGACGCCGGGCATCTGCTGACCGTTGCGCAGCGGCTTAAACACGGTGTCGAAATAGATGACACCCCAGTGGCTGTTGTTGACGATCGCCTTGTAACCCAGGTCGGATTTGCCGCCGATGGTCACCCGTACCTTGTCGCCGGCCTTGTAGTTGGCCGGAGTCTTGTCGAGGAAGCGGTCCAGCTTGGCGCTGGCGGCGATGCGGTCGGTGTGCTGGTCGAGATAGAGGTAGACCAGGTAGTAACGGCCCGCTTCCATCGGTTGCTTCTGCTGGTTGAACGGCACCAGCAGGTCCTTGTCCAGCCCCCAGTCGAGGAAGGCGCCGTAGCGACCCACCTCTTTGCACTTGAGCGAGGCAAACTGGCCCACCTGGGCCTTGGGCTTCTGGGTGGTGGCGATGAACTGGTCTTCCGAGTCGAGGTAGATGAACACCTCCAGCTCGTCCCCGGGGTTGGCGTCCTCTGGCGCCCACTTCTTCGGCAGCAGGATCTCACCCAGATCGCCGCCATCCAGGTAGAGACCGAAGCCGACCCGTTTGGTGATGGTGAGGGTGTTGTATTGACCGATGTTGACCATGTGTGCTGCCTTAACGTTCTGTGGGGCGCGAAGTATACCCGTTTTTTGCCGGATCGTCTGTTACCCACCGCTCTGTTTGGCGCTGACCAGGCTGGCCACCACGACCGCCAGGTAGAAGGTGCCGGCGATCGCCTCGAGATAAACCGCGGTCTGGGCCAGGGCGTCGGCGGGGGTGATCTCGCCGTACCCCAGGGTGGTGAGGGTGACAAAGCTGAAATAGATGGCCTGGTTCAGGTTGTCCTGCCAGGGGCGTGAAGGCAGGCCGTTGAAGGCGTCGGGGGAGAACTCCAGGATCACCAGATAGATCAGGGCCCAGATCAAGCCAAGCAGCAGGAACAGCGCCAGCGAACCCACCACCTTGTTGCCGGTAATGGCGCCACCGGTAAAGAGGATCTGGCGGACCGACACCTTCAGTGTGCCGAGAAAGAACAGCAGCATCAGGGTCAGCCCCATCAGGTCGAACAGGGCGATATCGAGCCAGCGCTTGAGCAGGCTCAGAGTCAGCCAGCACAGCGCCAGGGCAATCAGGAAGCGGGCCCAGCCGGGCTCAAATTTGAGGCTGACGAGGCAGACGGCAAAGGTGAGCAGGGTGCCGGCCTGAATCACCTGTTCCAGCAAACCGCTGGGCAGCACCTGTCCCAGGGCGCTGGACAACAGCAGCACGATCAGCGCGCCGGTCAGGAAGAAGAAGTTGTTTTGCGGGGTGATTTTGCTGCGCATAGAGGGCCTCCCCGGACAAGTCTAGACGCTGGCGATCTCCGCGTCGGTCAGGGGACGAAATTGACCCGGTTGCAGGGTCGGATCGAGCCGGATCGCCCCCATCGCTTCCCGGTGCAGTGCCACGACCGGGTTACGGAAACGGCCAAACATCCGCTTGATCTGGTGATAGCGCCCTTCGTAGATGGTCAGCCGGCACTCCCGCTCCCCCAGGCGTTGCAACTGAGCGGGGGAGGTGGTGATGTTCTCGAAGGGAAAGTGGATCCCCTGTGCGAAAACCCGCTCGGTATCGGGGTGGATCGGGTTGGCCAGGGTCACCCGGTAGACCTTGGGCGAGCGCTTATCCGGGTCGGTGGCGCGCCGTGACCACTGCCCGTCATTGGTGAGCAGCATCAGGCCGGTGCTGGCCCGATCCAGGCGCCCGCCGATGTGCAGGTCGGCGGTCAGTTCCGCCGGCAACAGGTCCATCACCGTGGTGTGCACCGGGTCGGCGGTGGCGCTGAGGATCCCCGCCGGTTTGTAGAGCATCAGATAGTGGGCGGGCTTGCCCGCCTGGATCACCTCCCCCGCGGCCGTGACCGCATCGAAGGCGGTGACCGCCAGAGTGGGGTTCTGCACCACCTGCCGGTTCACCTGCACCTGCCCCTGGGCCAGCAGGCCCAGCACGTGTCGGCGGCTCCATTTGGGGTGTTGGCAAAGCAGGCGATCCAGTCTCATGTTGGTTTTATTTCATCATTTCGTCGTCAGCGGAGGCCATTATCCGCTTTTTGTTCGTATCTATACGCATCTTTTTTGTGATGGTGCGTCAAGGCTTTGGCTCATAAGGGTTCTACGCTAGAATGGCGCCCGCTTTCAAACAGGATGCACCCTTCAATCACAAGGCAGTCATGACCCTACGCGTTGCCATTAATGGCTTTGGCCGCATCGGCCGCTCCACCCTGCGTGCGCTGTACGAAACCGGCCTGCGGGAGCGCATCCGCGTGGTGGCCATCAATGAACTGGCCAAGCCCGAAGCGATCGCCCACCTGACCCAGTTTGACACCACCCAC
>CAZWED010000336.1:0-3600 GCA_964632645.1 uncultured Ferrimonas sp.
ATCCTCTCCAAAGTTCAGGTGCAGGCCCAGGCCGACGTGGATGAGATGGAAGCGAAACGTCGCGAGCAGGAGGAGCAGCTGGCCCGCATGCGCAACTTCCAGCATGCCCAGTCTGAAGGCATGGCGGACGACGAGGGCGGTGCCGCTCCTGAGCAGCGCCAGGGGCCGAAGGTGGGACGTAACGACCCCTGCCCCTGCGGTTCCGGCAAGAAATACAAACAGTGTCACGGCAAGCTGAGCTGAGGCCAGTGTGACCAGAGAGGGCGGCCAACGGGCCGCCCTTTTTTTCGGACCGATACGGAGCAGGTGATGACGGTGATACAGGTGGCGATAGGGATGGTGGTGATCGGTGGCAAGGTGCTGGTGGCCCGCCGTCATGAAAGCCAGCATCAGGGGGGACTGTGGGAGTTCCCGGGGGGAAAAGTGGATCAGGGGGAAACCCCGCAGCAAGCCGTCATCCGCGAGTGCCAGGAGGAGGTGGGATTAACGCCGCTGAATCCGCTGGAGTTTGAACACATCGAACACGATTACGGCGATCGCCAGGTGCACCTGCACGTGTTTCTGATCACCCGGGCCGAAGGGCAAGCGGAGGGGCGGGAAGGCAACCCCATCCGGTGGTGTCCGCTCAGCGAGCTGGCGCAGCTGCCGATGCCGGCGGCGAACGGGCCGCTGGTGGAGAGACTGGTGCGGGAGATGAAACGGGACGCTTAAGCGTCCCGTTGGTTATCGTCTTCCTCTTCCTGCAGGAAGAAGTCGGGCTCACTGATATCAAACTCGTCGGGCAGTTCGGTTTTGCCCGGGATGGCGTGGCGCTCCTCGGCCCATTCGCCAAGGTCAATCAGCTTACAGCGTTCGCTGCAGAAGGGGCGGAAGGGAAACTGGTCGTCCCAGGTGACTTCCGCCTGGCAGGTGGGGCATTCGACTTTCAGGGTCATTTCGGTTCCATGGAGAGCGACAGGCGCAACGGCAGGTTACGGGTGTCCGCTTTGCCGCTCTCGTAGTTGATCAGGTGAATGGTAAAACGGTGGCGATGGGCGCTGATGGTGGGGTAGACACCATACTCCTGCTTGACCTGCACCCGCAGCAGTTCCAGGCCCAGCTCGCTGCTCTCCTGGTAGCACCCGTTCATGGCGATCTTATCGCACCAGCGGGCGGTTTCCCGCAGCATGGTCAGCAGCAGGCGGATGCTCTCCACCATCGGGGCCAGTTCCTGGCGCCATTGCTGGGCTTCCCTGGCTTTCTCTTCCGCCGGCTTGGCCTGCCAGAAGTGCAGCTGGGGCAGGTCAAAATTGCCGTAACCGCCGGGGATGTTCATGCGTTGACGCACGGCACCCAGAAAGCGATCGGATTTCAGCAGCTGGCCCGGACGGGCCTGGCCGTGAAGCCGCTGCTGCAGCCCCTTGAACTGGGACTCCAGCCTTTCCAGCTGAGTTTGATCGACGTTGTCTGACTGGCGCCAGAAGGCGATCTGTCCCAGGTGGCGCTCCAGATCCTTGAGAATGTCGGTGCGCAGATCGGCGCGTTCCATCAGCTCAATCAGTTCGAACAGGCAGCGGAAAAAGGCCAGCTCAGCGCCGGGGTGGCCAAACTGGCAGTGGGCATCCACCTGGGCGGCAACGGTTTCAATTCGCAAGTAATTGCGAATCTTTTCGTTTAGGGGTTGTTCATACACCAGTAGCACTGGAGCGGTTCCTCGCCATTGTCAGGTATTGTTGGTGCAGACGGCGCACCTGGGGTGTCAGCGCCTCAACCGGGCCGCTGTTGTCGATGACGTCATCGGCCTGGGCCAGGCGCTCCTTACGGGATGCCTGACGAGCGATGATCTTGTCCACTTCGCTGTCCTCGGTGTTATCCCGACGGGCAGTCCGGTGGCGCTGCGCTTCTTCCGGCAGATCCACCACAAGCAGGCGGTCCACCAAAGTGTGCAGGTTATTTTCCACCATCAGGGGGACCACCATCAAGGCGTATTCACCGGGCGCCTGCCGGCAGCGCAGAATCATCTCACTGCGGATTAGCGGATGGGTCAGGGCGTTCAGCCAGCGCCGCGCCTCTTCGTCATTGAATACCCGGCTGCGCAGGGCCGCGCGGTTAAGCTGCCCACTGGCGTCCAGGATCGCCGGGCCGAAGTGCCCGACAATGGCGGCCAGGCCAGGGGTGTCCGGCGCCACCACCTCGCGGGCAATCAGGTCGGCGTCCACCACGGTAACCCCCAGTTCGGCAAACAGGTCACTGACCTGGGACTTGCCGGAGCCGATGCCGCCGGTCAGGCCGACGATAAAGTCACTCATAGCCCCACCACAGAGTGCAGATACCAGTTAACGATGTCGGTGCCCCAGACCAGATAGAACCAGCCGCCGAGAGCGATCCAGGGGCCAAAGGGCATCGGCTTGTCCCGCCCCATCCTGCCACTGGCCATCAGGGCGATGCCCACCACGGCTCCGCCCATGGAGGCGATCAGGATCACCGGCAGCAGGGCCGGATAGCCGAACCAGGCCCCAAACAGCGCCAGCAACTTAAAGTCGCCATAACCCATCCCCTCCTTGCCGGTGAGCAGGCGGAACAGGTGGAACAGGGACCAGAGCGCCAGGTAGCCGAGGGCCGCCCCAATGACCGCCTGCTCCAGCGGCACAAACAGGCCGCTGACGTTAACCAGCAAACCCAACCAGAGCAGGGGCAGGGTGATCTGATCCGGCAGCAGCATGGTGTCGAAATCGATGGCGGCGAGGGTGATCAGCCCCAGAGTCAGCACCCAGGCGGCGAGGAACTCGGGGGTAGGGCCAAAATGCCAGGCCAGGAACAGGGAGGCGAGGCCGGTCAGCAGCTCCACCAGCGGGTAGCGCACCGAAATGGGCGCCTGGCAGTGGTGACAGCGGCCTTTGAGCAGCAGATAGCTGAGCACCGGAATGTTGTGCCAGACCGGAATGGCGGTGCCGCACTTGGGGCAGGTGGAGCCGGGCACCATCAGGTTGTAGCGCGACGGCAGCGGCGAGGCCGGGGCCGGTTGCGCCAGGGCTTCGGCGCACTCCAGTTGCCACTCCCGCTCCATCATCAGCGGCATCCGGTGAATCACCACGTTAAGAAAGCTGCCCAGGATCAGGCCCAGGGCAGCGGAAAGGGTCAGAAAAAGCCAGGGAAGTTGGTCAAACAGCGCGATCCAGTGCGTCATCGGAAGCCCAAAACAGAACGATATGGGGACGATCCTAGCCGACCACGTTGCCCAATTGGAAGATCGGCAGGTACATCGCCACCACCAATCCGCCAACCAAGCCACCGATCACCACCATCAGCATCGGTTCGATCAGGGTGGAGAGGCCGTCCACCGCGTCGTCCACCTCCATCTCGTAGATGTTGGCCCCCTTATTGAGCATGTCGTCCAGCGAGCCGGACTCCTCGCCGATCATCACCATCTGGGTCAGCATATCGGGGAAGACGCCGGTGGTGCGCATGGCGATGTTCATCTGCAGGCCGGAGATCACCTCCTCCCGCACCTTATTGATGGCGTCCCGGTAGAGGGCGTTGCCGGACGCACCGGCAGAGGACTCCAGCCCCTCCACCAGCGGCACCCCGGCGGCAAATGTGGTGGCCAGTGTGCGGGCAAAA
>CAZWED010000337.1:0-3547 GCA_964632645.1 uncultured Ferrimonas sp.
GGCCAGAGCCTGGCCCGGATTGCCTGGAAACAGGTGGCCCGGGGCGGCGAGTGGCAGGCCAAGGCCTTTGTTACCCCGGAGGGAGTGCCGGCGGAATTGGTTCTCGATCCGTCCCTGCCGCTGGAAACCGGACTCTCCCGCCTGACCCATCACATGGCCCTGTTGCACCGCCATCAGCAACCCTATGCCCTGCAACTGGCGGGGAACCGCTATGGCCCCGACCTCAGCGACGCCCACCGGCGACGCTGCCTTGATGCGCTGGCCTGCTACCCGGAGCGGCCCTGATGGCCGCCCGTCCCGGCCGTCGTCCCATCAGCCGCCGCACCCAGGGCTGGTTGCTGCTGGCTCAGGTGGTGATCATCCTGCCGCTGGCCAACCACTGCACACCGTGGACCCTGGCGATCCTCGCCCTCTGCCTGCTGTGGCGCCTCGGGATCTTCTTTGGCCGGGTGGCCAAGCCCCCCCGCCTGCTGGTGAACCTGCTGGGGCTCGGTGCCCTGATCACTCTGGGACTGGTGGTGCGTCATGTCGGCATGCTGCCGGCGCTGATCAACCTGCTGGTGCTGGCGTACGGGCTTAAAACCATTGAGATACGGCATCATGGCGACCTCTCCGTGGTGGTGCTGACCGGCTTTTTCCTGATCGCCCTGCACACGCTGGACCGCTTTGGCCCCGCGGCCGCGCCGCTGTTGCTGCTTTGCGTCTTGCTGAACCTGCAGGTGCTGATCAGCGTGTACCGGCCCGGGCCGCTGTTCGACGGCCCCCGGCTGGCCGCCCAGATGGTGCTGCTCAGCCTGCCTCTGGCACTGCTGCTGTTTTTGCTGGTGCCCCGCATCGGCCCCTTGTGGAAGATGCACGGCAATCTGGTGGCGCGCACCGGGTTGAGCGAGACCCTGGCTCTGGGCGACATCGCCCGGCTGGGGCGCTCCGGTGAGCTGGCGTTTCGGGCCAGTTTCGACGGACCGCTACCGGCGCCGGAAGCGCTGTATTGGCGAGCTCTGGTGCTGGACCGCTTTGATGGCGAACAGTGGCAGAGTTCGCCGCCCCAGGCCACGCGCCCCACCGCCGTCATCCCCGGGGGCCAGGCCTACACCCTGACGGTGCCCGCCAGCCACCAGACCTGGCTCGCCACCCTGCCCGGTTCCACCAGCGCCGATCCCCGGGTTGGCCACCTCGCCGACGGCAGGCTGCTGTGGATGAGCGCGCCGGACCAGCGTCAGCAGCTGACCCTGCAGTGGCAAACCGACCGCCCGGCGCCGCGTCCCCTCTCACCCCAGCAGCGCCAGCACTACCTGGCCCTGCCGCAACAGGGCAACGACCAGAGCCGGACCTGGGCCCTGGCACAACGGGCACAAAACGACGACCCCGCCGCCATGGTGCAATCGGTGCTGGATCATTTCCGCACCGCCCCCTATCGCTACACCCTGGCCCCGCCGCCCCTCGATGCCGACCAGATCGACAGCTTCCTGTTTACTACGCGGGCCGGCTTTTGCGGCCACTACGCGTCGTCGCTGGTGTTTCTGGCCCGGGCTGCGGGGATCCCGGCCCGCCTGATCACCGGTTACCAGGGGGGCGAGTTGAGCCCGGATCGCACCCTGTTGACCGTCTACCAGTACAACGCCCACGCCTGGGCAGAGCTTTACTTTGACGACCAGGGCTGGGTCGCGGTGGATCCCACCGCCGCGGTGGCTCCCTCACGGGTGGAGCAGGGCCCGGAGGTGGCGCTGGCGAACGACCCGGAGTTTCTGGCGGAGGGGCGGGGCTTGCTGCGCTGGCACGAGTGGCCGCTGGCCCGGACGCTTCATCGTTACCTGAGCGTGCTGGATCATCGCTGGAGCCAGTGGGTAATTGGCTTTGATACCGAGCGACAACACCATTTATGGCAACGGTGGTTCGGGCAGTTTCGGGTGTGGGACATCGCTCTGGTGATGGCGGCCGGGATCGGCCTGCTGGCACTGTTCCAGTCATGGCTGCTGGGATTGTGGCGCTGGCCCAGTCCCACACCGGCCCCTCTGGCAGGATACCGGCGCGCCCTGAGGCTGCTGCACCGCCACGGCCTGGGCATGCAGCGAGGGGAAGGGCCACAGGCGTACCAGCGCCGCATCGCCCGGCAACGGCCTGATCTGGCCGAGCCGTTGGCGCGACTGACCGATCACTACCTGCGCCAGCGCTTTGACCCCACTTCCACGCCCGACCTCCGCGCCATGCGCATCGCCCTGCGGAACCTGGACGCCGCCCTGAAGGGCCACCGGCTGGGCTTCAGCCCCCGCTCCACCGCCTCCCGGGTCTGACTCCGGACAAACCGTCATTGACACCAGCACGCCATCGTCGCCGGGCAACGGGGGCGTCCGGCCGGTTGGCAGAGTTCGCAGGAATCATCGGGGAGAAAAGCGGAGCAACCAGAGCGTCAGGGAGAGGAGCGCGTGTAGCAGTATCGGCCAAGGCCTGTCCTGTACCGGCCTCTCCCTGGCGCATGGAGGGCGGGTTCTGTGTCCAAACCCCGTCAGGGTTCAGGCAACAGTGTTCCGTCAGTCGTTTCGGGACTGCTTTGCGGGTTTATCATGCCTACGCCGGTCAGGGCGTGGGGTGGACTCGTCTTGAGGACGGGACCGGTGTGGTTTTTGGCGCAATGGCGCATCCAGCCAACTGTCGGGGATACGATTCATCTTCAGACCCTTACAAACAAGGTTGTTCAATCTTGCGTCAACGGCTCAGAACAAAACAGTGAGGATTTTTTGCGTCCAGCCAAGAATTTTTTCGTTTTGTTGCATCCCCCTTCTCCCCTATAGTCGCGCCTCCTCAAAATGAGCGATACAGAGAGACGACAACAGTGGCAGAGAGTCCGGTTAGTTTTCACGCTCTGTCCCGCTTTGCGGACAGACGATACCCCCGCGGCCTGGCCCGCAGCGGCTTTTTCACCCTGAGTGAAGCCGAGCGTCTGGAGCGTCACGGCGTGGCCTATGCCGCCCTGACCAACGCCGAGCGGGCGCCAATTAACGAGGAAGAAGAGGCCTTCCTGGCTGTCGTTAAAGGGCAGCGCGAAGCGCAAAGCCCGCACGAAAAAGTGTGGGTTAAGTATTTAGCCACGCTGAACCGACGCCGTTATGCCCTGACCGCTTCTCCGCAAAAGGGCGATTGGGGCGACTCCGAGGACAGCAACTTGGATATGGACCTGGAATGAAAGGTTGGATTTTTTACAGTAAAGACCGTGCCGACCTGCCTGCAGACAACTACGAAATCCGTCGTATTGTCGCTGCAGCAGAGGCCCGGGGTATCGAGATCGACGTGATCCGCCCCGACCGCCTGGAAATGGTGGTAGGGGAGCATCTTGCCCCGAGTCTTTATCTGGATCAGGAGCCGGTGGAGTTGCCCGATTTCGTGCTGCCCCGCCAAGGCGCCACAACCAGCTACTTCACCCTGAGCCTGCTGCGCTTCCTGGCCCAGCAAGGGGTGAAGGTACTCAACAGTGCCGACGCGATCGCACTGTGCGGCGACAAAATGCAATCCGCCATTGCACTGGCGCATCAGGGCGTGCCGATGCCGGCCG
>CAZWED010000338.1:0-3544 GCA_964632645.1 uncultured Ferrimonas sp.
CATCGCGGTAATCCAGCGGCCCCGGACGGTTCGTCACCGAGCGCATCGCCTTAACGACACCTTACCCGCACTTCGCTTCTTAATTGCGTAAAACAGAGCCAGCGACTCGCCATCCAATAACATTGCGCAAAAAGACGTAAAAAACCGCCCGGGAAGGCGGTCGGCAGGTCGGGCGCTTGAGAGGTTACTGAGCCGGTTGTTGGCGGGCGTTAATCGCCTGCAGTTCGGCTTCCAGCTTGGGCAGGTGCTCCTGCAGCTTCCGAATGGTCAGGGCGTTGCCCTTCTGCATCAGCTCCGGCATCAGGTCGAGCGACTTCTGGCCGACCGGGCTGCGGTAAAAGTGCGCCAGTTCGCGCAGCTCGCCGACGGTAAACGCTTCGGCGTAGAGGGTGATCAGATCCGCCTCCAACTGCTGATAGCCCAGGTGTTCGGCGAAGAACTGGCTGACCACCTCAGCGTGAGCCACGGCGCCCGGTTCCGCCATCAGGATGTTGGCTTTGATCTGCTCCATGGTGACTTCCAGCATCTGCTCGGTGCGGGAGGCTTCCAGTAGATCGCGGGCGGCGGCCACCGCATCATCATCCAGTGCGTAGGCCGGCATGGCCAGAGCAGCGCCCAGCAGGGCGCCCAACAAAATCCGTTTCATCCTTTTCTCCTTGGACAGCGCAACGTTCGACAGGTCATTAAAACAAAGAGTTGCCCGCTAGCCTATCGGCGAACGCCGCGCCGGTCTGTAAGCCATTTGTCCCTATCAGATCGCCCGCATCACACTCTGTTGCCAGAATTGAGTCGCCAGCTGGGCCTGCTTGGTGGCCAGGCGCGACATGTCCTCGCCCCCTTTGGCCGCTTCGGCCGCCTGGTTCAGGCTGCATTGTGCCAGCTCACTGATGGTCTGAATGGCGCTACTGATGTCCTCCGTCACCACCCGCTGCTGGCTCATGGCCGCGGCAATGGCATCACTCATCCGGTTGATCTCCATGACGTCGGCCCGCAGCAGTTCAAAGGCCTTGTCGGCTTCACGGGTCAGCACCACGGTATCCTGCGCGGCCTGCTGGCCCTGCTGCATGGCGACGCTGGCGCTGCGGCTGGAGCTCTGGAACTGCGACACAATGCTCTCAATCTGGGCGGTGGATTCGGCGGTGCGCTTGGAGAGGTTGCGCACCTCGTCCGCCACCACGGCAAAGCCGCGGCCGGATTCACCGGCCCGGGCCGCTTCGATGGCGGCGTTCAGCGCCAGCAGGTTGGTTTGCTCGGCGATCTCCCGGATCACATCCAGCACCTTGGCGATCGCCTGACTGTCGCGCTCAATGGTGGCGACCTCCTGGGCAATGCGGGCCACTTCCCCACTGAGGGACTCGATGGAGCCGGTCACCCGTCCCAGCACCTGACTGCCTTCGTTGGCGATCTCCTGGCTGCGGGAGAGGGCCTGGGCAACGCGCTCGGCGTTGTCCGCCACTTCGCCAAAGCTGGCGCTCATCTCCTCCACGGCAGCGGCCGCGGCGGTGGTCTGTTCATGCTGACGGTGGGCCCGGTCCTGGGTTTGCAGCACCGCTTCATTCAGGTTTTTACCCTTTTCGCACAGCGCCGAGGCGCTGTCCGCCATCCGCCCGACCACGCCGCCGGTTTCGGTCGACAGGAAGTGCATCGCCAGTTCGATTTCGCCCAACTCATCGTTGCGCCCGGTGAACACGCCCTGGGCCAGCGGATCGGTAATGATCGCCCGGGACTGCTCCACCAGCGCCCCAAGGGGACGCAGCCAGAAATGCAGCATTCCCGCACCAAAGACCATGCCGGCCAGGGTGCCCAGCAACGGCTGCCAGCTGGCCAGGGCACCGGTCAGGCCGCCCGACAACAGGGCGATAAGCAGCAATCGGCGACGGTACCCCAGACGGGCGGGCTTCAGACAACGGGGGGTTTTGCCTTTGTTGAGGGTTTGGTAAATCGACTCCGCGTGGGCGATCTGGGCATCGGTGGGACGGCGCCGCACCGACTGGTACTCATGCACCTCACCGTCTTCCACCACCGGCGAGATGTAGGCGTTCACCCAGTAGTGATCGCCGGAAGCGGTGCGGTTCTTCACCAGACCAAACCAGGATCGGCCAGACTTGATCCGTTGCCACAGGCTGGCAAACGCCGCCGGCGGCATGTCGGGATGGCGCACCAGGTTGTGGGGCTGCCCGCGCATCTCCCGGGCGCTGAACTCGGCAATCTCCGCGAAATCCGGATTGGCGTACTTGATGTTGCCTTTGAGATCCGTGGTGGAGAGCAGGATCGCGTCGCCAGGGTAGCGTTTCTCCTGGCCGGTGATAGGTTGATTATTGCGCATGTCCCGTCGATTCCGTCGCTTGGGGTATGGTCGGACATGTTGCCAAAACCCTTTGAGCCAGACGTTGTTCAGGATCACAGGAACCCGACGAAATTGAGTAAAATTTGATATAAATCAGAGTGCTTAGATGAGACTGCCGGTTCTGCTTATAACAGCGGCCCTTATTGGGTGCCAGAGCCAAACGGTGCCCTGTGCGGTGCCGCAGGCAACGGTGCCGAAGACGCTGTGGCAGGATGTCAGCGCCCTGACCCAACCCGGGATGGCAGGCCGAAAAACCGGCAGTGACGGTGCCCGCCTCGCCGCCGATTACCTGGCTGGCCGCTTCTCAGCGTTGGGGCTGACGCCGTGGCGCCACGACATACGGCACCCCTTCGAGTACGGCCCCTCCTGGCTGGCCAAGTCCGGTGAGAATCTCCTGGTCTGGGTGCCCGGCCCACCGCCCTACCGGTTGGTGATGGCCCACTATGACCATCTGGGGCGTGAGCAGGGCCAGTGGCATCCCGGGGCGGACGACAACGCCAGCGGCGTTGCGGTGCTGTTGGCGCTGGCGGAACGGGCCCGGCGGCAACCGCCGCCACAGGGGGTGATCTTTGCGGCGTTGGATGCGGAAGAGAATGGCCTGTATGGCAGTCAGGCGCTGGCCGCCGAACTCAGCGACGTTGAGCTGGCCTGGGTGCTGAATCTGGATATGGTGGGCCGACCGCCCCGGGATGGCAATGCCCAGTTATGGTGGCGACCGGACTGGGACGGCGGGGAGCGCGCGCTGCACACCCTGCAGCCTTACCTGTGTACCGAACCGGGCCGACGACGGATGAAGGGGCAGGATGGCGCCCGCTACGACAGCCTGAGTGCGTCAGACCATTACCCCTTCCACAAGGCGCAGATAAACTGGCTTTACCTGGGCGTGCCGCCTCATCGGGATTACCACACCCCCAATGACCGCGCAGAGCGGCTCGACTACCCCTTTATGGCGCGGGTGCTGGACGCCAGCTGGGCGTTGCTTAACGCACCATAAAAAAACGGGGCACGCCCCGCTTCTGGTTGTTGTAGCAACATGGTCCGACAGAAACCGCTTACCCCTCAAGGCCGGGTCGCACGCCCAGCGCATGACAGATGGCGTAGGAGAGTTCTGCCCGGTTCAGGGTGTAGAAGTGAAACTCGGACACCCCCTCCTTGGCCAGCACCTTGGCCATCTCAATGGCGATGTTGGCGCCCACC
>CAZWED010000339.1:0-3441 GCA_964632645.1 uncultured Ferrimonas sp.
ACTGCTGCAACGCCTGGACGAGATCAGCTACGACGAAATCGAGCAGATCACCGGTGTGCCCCGGGCCAAAATGTTCGAGTTCGCCCGGGTACTGGGTGAGAACGAGAAAACCATGTTGCGCATGGGCTATGGCTTCCAGCGCAACTACAACGGCGCACGGATGTCCCGCGCCGTAGCAATGCTGCTGGCGGTGACTGGCAACTTCGGCAAGCGCGGTAATGGTCTGATCTACGATAACGTGCAGGCGGGCGGTGGCCTTAACCAGTACGTTGCCAGCGGCAAGTACATGCGTAAGAACAAGGACGCCCAGCGCATCAATATGACTGAGCTGGCCAAGGCGTTGCATCCCACCCATCCCACCAGCCACGACAAGCCGTCCAAGCCGATCCACGCGATGATCATCTACAACGGCAACCCGGTGGTGGTCGCACCCGACACCAACGCGGTGATCGAGGGGCTCAAGCGGGAAGACCTGTTTGTGGTGGGCCACGACATGGTGATGACCGACACCCTGGACTACTGCGACATCATCGTGCCCGCCGCCACCCAGTTCGAAACCTCCGACATCGTTGGTGATTACCACGGCTACTACACCCAGGTGTGTGAGAAGGTGATTGAGCCGCTGGGCGAGTCCAAGTGCAACTGGACCTTCTTCCGCGAACTGGGTCAGGCGATGGGCTTCGAAGACCCGGCGTTCCAGGCCAGCAACGACGACATTATCCGCGAGCTGCTGGACACCGATTCGCCGGACTACAAAGGAGTGACCTACGAACGCCTGATGAAGGAAAAGTTCGTCAAACTGGACATCCCCCAGCCGATCCTCGCTGACGGTAAGTACGACACCCCCAGCGGCAAGATCGAGTTCAGCAGCCAGATGATGGCGGACGCCGGCTTCCACCCCGTGCTGGATTGGGGCCTGCCGGAAGAAGAGATGGAGCCCAGAGAGCGTGAACTGCCGTTCCGTCTGCTCTCCAGCGGTGTGCCGCAGCGCGTGAACAGCTCCTTCTACAACGTGCAGTACATCCGCAACATCCCGGCCTACTACGTCAAGATCAACCCGAAAGACGCGGCCAAGTACGGGGTCAAGGACAACGATCAGATCACCCTCTCCAACCACCGTGGCGAAGCCACCTTCGTCGCCATGGTCACCACCGGTGTGGGCGAGGGCACGCTGATGGCGCCGAAGTGCAACTGGATCCGTCTCAACCCGAACGGCAAAAACGGCTGCACCAACTCGCTGACCACCGACAAGCTGACTGACATGGGCGGCTGTTCCGCCTACCACTCCACCCGCGTCGCCCTGGCGAAAGTTTGAGGAGAGAACAGATGGATAACCAACTTCAACGGGGCTTCGTTTTCCGCCAGGAGAACTGCGTGGGCTGCCAGGCCTGTACCATCGCCTGCCAGATCCACAACGAGCTGCCGGAGAACGTGCGCTTTCGTAAGGTGGATCGCTTCGAAGTGAAGCGTGGCGACGACGAAATCGACGTCTGGCTGACCCACTCCTGCATGCACTGCGGCAACCCCGCCTGCCTGATGGTGTGCCCGGCCTGGTGGTACTGGACCGCGAGCGCTGCACCAGCTGTGGCCTCTGCGTCAGTGCCTGCCCCTACGACGCCATCGCGGTGGACCCGCGGGATGGCCGTGCAGCGAAGTGCAACATGTGTGTGGAGCTGATCGATCAGGGTCAGCAACCGGCCTGTGTCACTGGCTGTACCGTGGGCTGTCTGACCACCGACAACGTCCACCAGGTGCTGAAGAGCAACGTGCACGCCAGCAAAGACGGCGTGGGCTACCACGACAACCTGACCAAACCGAACATGGTGATCATCAAGGAGCGCGTCTGATGTCTCTGTCATTCGGGGCGCAGGCCGCCCACTACCAGGCGTTCAAAGGCATGGTGTTTCAGCCGGGAAGTGCGGACAACCTTGAGGCGCTGATCCAGGTGCTGGAGCAGGGTGGTCAGTACCCCGAACTGCTGGCGGAGGCCAGGGCACTGAAATGTGAGCCGGAGCGGCTGGAATACGACTTTAACCGGATGTGCATCGGGCCGTATCGGCTGACGGTGCCGCCCTACGAGTCGGTCTACCGCAGCGGCAAATCGGTGCTCAACAGTCATCACACCGTGAACGTACACGCGTTTTACCAGCAGCTCGGGCTGACCATCGAACCGCGCTTTAACGAGCCGGCCGACTACATCGGCAACGAACTGGAGTTTCTCTACTGTGCCACCGCCCTGGCGTTCCAACACCGGGAAGCGGGCAACCGGGATGTGGCCCGGGAACTGGATGAGCTGGCTCACCAGTTTCTCGAGACGCACCTGGGCACCTGGTGCGGCGCGTTCACTGAAAAGATGATGACGCACGCTCGTGAGCCTTTCTGGCGCCTGTATGGTGCCGCGCTCAATCACTACGTTCAGTCACAGATGACGCATTGACGGCAGGGGGCCTGGCCCCCGCCCAATGACAGTTCGTAAAAGGACGAATCATGAAAAATCGTTTTGGCATACTCCCGGCACTGGTGCTGTCCGGGATCGCATTCGGGACGGCCGCCCATGAGGCCGACGCGCCCAAGCCGCAACTTTGGAGCCCGGTGACCCACGAAGTGGTGCAGGCCGACATTCCGGAGATCCGGGGGATCGCCTCCGATCACGTACTGCCGGCTTCCGAGTGGACCGTCAACCAGGCGGACCTCGGCGCACTGGAGACCCTGGGCAACGCGCAGTTCAACGCTGACCTGCTGCTGTTTGGTGTCTTTGGTGTGGCGCTGCTGTTCGCGCTGTTCGTGATGGTCAACGGCAAAGCCCGTCTGACCCACGGCTTCTCCGGCAAGATGGTGCCGCGCTGGTCGAAGGCCGATGTGGCGGTGCACTGGCTGGGCGGGATCGCCTGCATCGGCCTGATCCTGACCGGGTTGGTGATGGCAGCGGGTCGCTTCTACCTTGACCCGTTGATGATGGCTTCCCGCTGGCAGGGGCTGATCAACGCCATGGTGGCCTGGCACAACTTCCTGGCCTTCCCCTTTATCGTCGGTGCGCTGGTGATGATGGTGAAGTGGGCGCCCAAGCAGATGCCGGAAGCCTGTGACCTGGCCTGGTTCAAATCCTGCGGCGGCTACCTCAACTTCGGCAGCTTCAAGGGCAAGCACCCCGATGCGGGCTTTGCCAACGCCGGTGAAAAGCTGTGGTTCTGGTGCTTTACCCTGTTTGGCCTGGTGCTGATCGGGACCGGCCTGGTGCTGATGTTCCCCGAACTGGTGAGCAGCAAAGACGCCGCCAACCTGGCGCTGGTGCTGCACCTGATCGGCGCGCTGATCGTCGGTGCCTTCTCCGTGGTGCACATCTTTATGGCCACCATCATGTCCGAAGGCGGCATGGAGTGCATGATCTCCGGCCAGTGCGACGAAAACTGGGCCCGTCAGCACCACAATCTGTGGTACGAC
>CAZWED010000340.1:0-3413 GCA_964632645.1 uncultured Ferrimonas sp.
ATTAAGAAGATGGGGGTCATCTTCTTCCCCGAAGAAGAGGTCGATGCGCCGGCTCCGGCGATGATGCATTAAAAAAAACGCCGGCTTACGCCGGCGTTTTTCATTATCAGGCAAAGATCATGGCCCCGAGGGCAACAATCATTGACAGGCTGCCAACGGTGGCACCCAAGGCAAATTTCAGATCTTTATTCACTGATCATTCTCCAAATCATACGAATTGGCTGTCCCCGCGAGTAGAGTAAAGATCGCGCCTGTGGATCACTATCCCGGTCCCGGCAAATTGCGAATCGGATCACACCTTTTGTTCATGCCCTTTCAATCGACCCGCCGCCCCGAACCGCCGAAACAATCCGGTTTCGGGGCTCTTTCCGCAACGCGTTTTCTGCTAGTATTGAGGGCCAAAAAGTTGTTTTCCATAGGCTATCGATCATGTCACAACTCCTGCACACCATGCTTCGCGTTGGCGATCTGGACCGTTCCATTCAGTTTTACACCGACGTGCTCGGCATGAAGTTGCTGCGTAAATCCGTTAACGAAGAGTACAAGTACACCCTGGCGTTCGTCGGTTACGGTGAAGAGAAAGACGGCCACGCGGTCATCGAGCTGACTTACAACTGGGGCGTCGACCACTACGAGATGGGCAGCGCGTTCGGCCACATCGCACTGGGCTTCGAAGACATCTATCAGGCCTGCGACAAGATCCGCGCCGCCGGTGGCCGCATCACCCGCGAGCCGGGCCCGGTGCTTGGCGGTTCCACCCACATTGCTTTCGTCGAAGACCCGGACGGCTACAAAATTGAGCTGATCCAGCGTTCCCAGGCGGGCGAAGGCGTCGGCGCCTGAATCGCATAAGGGGCGCAATCGCGCCCCTTTTTGTCCCCATATGACGCTGCTCTTTCTTACCCTGTTCCTGGCGCTGATCATGGTCAGCGGCCAGTTGGTCGCCCTGCCCGTCTACCTTGCCATGAGCCTGCTGACCCTGCTCGCCTTCGGGCTGGATAAACGCCGTGCCCTGACCGGCGGCTATCGGTTGCCGGAGCGCCTGCTGCACGGCATGGAGTTGCTGGGAGGCTGGCCCGGCGCCCTGATCGGCGCCCGTCAGTTCCGCCATAAGACCCAGAAACGCCCCTACCTCTGGACCCTCTTTGCCATCGCCGCCGTCCACTATCTGCTGTGGGCCGCACTCGCCTGGCAGGCACTGGTTCAACGGGCTGCCCTGTAACGAACAACGCCAGCGGTTAGGCTGGCGTTGTCTTTCATTCGGTGCGGTCCAGCCCGAAATGCTGGTAAGCCCGGTCAGAGGCGATGCGCCCCCGAGGCGTGCGCTGCAAAAAGCCCTGTTGGATCAGGAAAGGCTCCAGCACATCTTCAATGGTTTCCCGCTCCTCCCCGATGGCCGCCGCCAGGTTCTCCAGGCCAACTGGACCGCCGGCAAACTTGTCGATGATGGTGGTCAGCAGTTTGCGGTCGAGGTAGTCAAACCCCTCCTTATCGACGTCCAGCAGGTCCAGTGCCTTGGCCGCCACCTCCGCGCTGATCACGCCATCGAACTTCACTTCGGCAAAGTCCCGTACCCGGCGCAGCAGCCGGTTGGCGATTCGCGGTGTGCCCCGACTGCGGCGGGCAATCTCCACCGCCCCCTCGGTTTCCATGCTCAGGCCGAGTACCTCGGCACTGCGCTGAACGATGTGGGTCAGATCCCGTACGTTGTAGAACTCCAGCCGCAACGGGATGCCAAAACGGGCACGCAGCGGCGAGGTCAGGGCGCCGGCTCGGGTGGTGGCGCCAATCAGGGTAAAGGGCGGCAGATCGAGCTTGATGGAGCGGGCCGCCGGGCCCTCTCCGATCATGATGTCCAGCTGGTAGTCCTCCATCGCCGGATAGAGCACCTCCTCCACCACCGGGCTCAGACGATGGATCTCGTCAATAAAGAGCACATCGTTGGGTTCCAGATTGGTCAGCAGGGCCGCCAGGTCACCGGCTTTTTCCAGTACCGGTCCGGAGGTGGACTTGATGTTCACCCCCATCTCATTGGCCACGATATTGGCCAGGGTGGTTTTACCCAGCCCCGGGGGGCCGAAGATCAACAGGTGATCCAGCGCCTCAGCGCGGTTTCGCGCCGCCTGGATAAACACCTCCAGTTGCGCCTTGGCGTCATCCTGGCCGGTGTAGTCGGTCAGCATTTTCGGACGCATGGCCCGATCGATCACCTCTTCATCGCGGCTGGCGACCGGAGCCGCAACCAGACGATCCGCTTCAATCATCCGTTACTCCTCACAGCATCGCCTTGAGCGCGTCACGAATGAGCTGCTCGGAAGACATACCGGGCGCGGCCACCTTAGCCACCACTTTGCTCGCCGCAGGCGCCTTGTATCCCAGGGCTACCAGCGCCGCGATGGCGTCCTCTTCCGGATCCGGCGCAGCCACCAGTGTGTTCTCGACAGGGTTAACCCCGGCAAGGCGATCCGCATAGGGTGTCAGCAGCGGGCCACCAAAGTTCTTGAGTCGGTCGCGCATCTCGACCACGAGGCGCTCGGCGGTCTTCTTACCCACCCCCGGCAACTTGGTCAGTCCGGTAATGTTCTCCGCCTGCACCGCGTCAACAAACTGTTCTGCTGACATGCCGGAAAGGATCCCCAGCGCCATCTTCGGACCCACGCCGTTGGTTTTGATCAGTTCGCGGAACAGCGCGCGCTCCTCTTTAGAGGCAAAACCATAGAGCAGCTGGGCGTCTTCACGCACCACAAAGTGGGTGAAGATGACGGCTTCCGTCCCCAGCTCCGGCAGTTGGTAGAAGCTGGTCATGGGCAACTGCACTTCGTAACCCACGCCGCCACATTCCAGCACCACTTCCGGTGCGGTTTTCTCTACCAGTACTCCACGAAGGCGTCCAATCACGGCCAAGTTCCCCTTAACTCAATGGTTCCGACAGTTCGGTACCCGACAGCATAACCACTGTCGATATTTACAGTATTTTGCAGATGGTAACGGATTTCCCGGCAGGCGTCATCCGGGGCAACAACAAAAAAGCAGGCCAGGGCCTGCTTTTCATTTGGCTTCAGCGGTACCGTCCGGCAACGCGACGGGTGGCTTTTCCGGCCATCGCCACAAGGCCTCGCTGCATGTTGGCGTGAGTGATGGCGATGGCCAGGGCATCCGCCGCGTCCGCTTGTGGTGTGCCCGGCAGCTTAAGCAGGTGCTTGACCATATGCTGCACCTGCTCCTTTTTCGCCCCGCCGGTGCCCACCACCGCCTGCTTTACCTGGGTCGGGCTGTATTCCGATACGGTCAGCCCGGCGTTCAGCGCCGCCACAATGGCGGCCCCCCGAGCCTGGCCCAGTTTCAATGCCGAGTCGGCATTGCGACCCATAAACACCCGCTCAATGGCCAGTTCCGCCGGTTCAAACTGTTTC
>CAZWED010000341.1:0-3398 GCA_964632645.1 uncultured Ferrimonas sp.
TCGAAGGTGTACATCTCTTTTTCGACGATGTCGGTGACTTCACCGATGGCGCGCTTGAACAGGCCGGTCATCTCAACGATGGGAGTGCGGATCTCCTGATAGCCGAAGCTGGCTACCAGCTCACGCAGGGTACGCTCGACCTGTTGCCACTTCTGGCTGTCCGCCGGCAGGCAGTCGTTCATGCCGCGGATCGCTTGGATCTGTTTTGCCACGATTTACCCGTATTGATTTGGAGGTTGAATTCGCAAGAACCCGCCATTATAGAAAGCGCCCGCCCTTTGGAAAAGGGGCGGGCGGCGGGATTGGGATCAGACGTCTTCTTCTTTGACGTCGATGCGCTGGGTCTTTTCGGCAACCCGGGCCCGGATCTTCGCTTCCAGCAGCTCAACCAGGTTGTCGTTGTCCAGACGCTCTTTCTGGCGCTCACCGCCCACGTAGAACCCGCTCTTGCGGTTGGAGCCGGCCAGGCCGAGGTCGGAAACCAGCGCCTCACCGGGGCCGTTCACCACGCAACCGATGATGGACACGTCCAGCGGGGTGGTGATGTCCTCCAGGCGCTGCTCCAGGGCGTTGACGGTGCCGATCACATCGAACTCCTGGCGGGAGCAGGAAGGACAGGCGATAAAGTTGATGCCCCGGGCGCGGATGCGCAGGCTCTTGAGGATGTCGAAGCCGACTTTTACCTCTTCCACCGGATCCGCCGCCAGGGAGATGCGCAGGGTGTCGCCGATCCCTTCGGACAGCAACATGCCCAGGCCGATGGCGGACTTCACCGCTCCGGCACGGGCGCCGCCCGCTTCGGTGATGCCGAGGTGCAGCGGCTGGACAATTTCCCGGGCCAGCTGACGATAGGACTCGACGGCCAGGAACACGTCGGACGCCTTAACGCTCACCTTGAACTGGTCAAAGTTGAGGCGGTCCAGGATGTCCACGTGGCGCATGGCGGATTCCACCAGCGCGGCCGGAGTCGGCTCGCCATATTTCTCCTGGATGTCTTTCTCCAGGGAACCGGCGTTGACCCCGATGCGGATCGGGATGTTCTTGTCGCGGGCGCAATCCACTACGGCGCGGATGCGATCTTCCCGACCGATGTTGCCCGGGTTGATGCGCAGGCAGTCCACCCCGTACTCCGCCACCTGAAGGGCGATGCGGTAATCGAAGTGAATGTCGGCCACCAGCGGGATGTCCACCTGCTGCTTGATCAGCTTAAACGCCTCGGCGGCATCCATGGTGGGCACGGAAACCCGCACGATGTCGGCGCCGGCTTTCTGAATCGCCTTGATCTGGGCGACGGTGGCGTCAACGTCGGTGGTGCGGGTGTTGGTCATGGACTGGACGGAGATGGGGGCATCGCCGCCCACCGGCACGTTGCCCACCCAGATCTGGGTGGACTTGCGACGAACAATAGGGCTTTCGTGTTGCATATCAGACTTACTGCGGCAAGGTCAGGCGAGCCACCCGACCGGCACGGAATGAGGAGAGATCAACGGGCTCGCCGTTGTAAACCAGAGAGACGCCTTCCGGAGCACCAAGACGCAGACTGAAGGGCGCTTCCCCTTTCAGCTCGGTGTTGAAACCGTCGAGCTTGAGGCCTTCCAGCAGCACCTTACCGTTGGCGTCCTGCACCAGCATCCAGCACTCGGAACGCAGCGTGATGCTCAACGTGCTGAGGCCGGCGTCTTGCTCGGCAGCCACCGGCGCGGCAACGGTTTCCTCTACCGCGCGCTGCGGTTCGGCGGCCACTGGAGCCGGCTTCGACTCGGGCTCGGACTCGGGCTCGGACTGCACCGGCGTTTGCGGCTCGGGGTTCACCGCGCCCATCTCAATCTCACCGGCGGACTCACTGTCCGGATAGGCCGGCTCGGACACCATCTCCGACTCGGCGGGACGGGTGAGGGTCGGCTCCGGCTCAATGGCCGGCGCAGCGTCTTCCGCCACCGGCGCTTCCACCTGAGGCGAAGCGGATTGCGGCGCCAGTTGACGGCTGTCGGCGTTCGACAACCACCACCAGACCACCATACCGACAATGCCGGCCAGAATGATCCAGGTTGCCATCATCCAGCGGTTATCCGCTTTTTCCCGGTTGGTGCGACGGGAGAAGCTTTGCATGTTCGGCGTGGGCTCCACCTGGTGGAGCGCGTCCAGGGCCCGGTTAAGGCGGCTTTCATCCAGGCCGACCAGGCGGGCGTAGTTACGCACGTAGCCGCGAATGTAGGTGACCGAAGTGCCGGGTTCAAAGCTGTCTTGCTCCATACCCTGCACCACGGAATGACGCAGGTTCAGGCGCTGGGCAACCTGCTGCGTCGTCAAACCCGCACGCTCCCGCGCGGCCTTCAGCAGCGGGCCGGGAGTTTCAATCGGGGTTTCGTGGTTCAGTTCGTCACTCATCAGTAAAACTTCGTTCGGTAAGTTTTCGCCTGCTCAGATGCGGGGTATTTGGCCAACAATAGCACCCCATAGCGGCGAGCCGCATCAGTATCCTCGGCTTCGAGCGCCAATTCCACCCCTAAAAGCAGACTCTGGGGTGATTCATTGCCACTGTCATGATAGCGGCCGAGGTACTTGCGGGCCTTGGCAGGCTGTTCGCCCGCGAAAGCCAGCTCCGCCACTTCCAATAAGGAGGCGGCGCGTCGGGGATCATAGTTGAGCGCCTGCTCAAAGTATGTCAGCGCTTTGTCGTTCCAGCCCGCTTCACGGGCACAAATACCCAGGTTCTCGTATGTCTGAGCCTGGCGAATGTAATCGGGATTGTTCACCGCGCGCCGCATCCAGGTGTCCGCGTCTTTAAAGCGGCCCTGGCGACAGAGGAAGACCCCGTAATTGTTGGCGGCGTCGGCGTTGTTTCGGTTTACGCTCAGGGCGCGTTGGTAGGCACGTTCCGCCTGCTCGGTGTCGGAGACGGTTTCAAAATAGTAGGCCTGGGCGAGGTGGGCTTCGTCCAGATCCGGCGCCTGTTTCAGCGCCTTGTCCAGGTTGAACTTGGCCTGGGTCATGTCCCCGCGGCGCAAATAGGTCAGGCCCAGGGCGATGCGCTCCCGGGCCGCAGCGACGGCGTCGTAAGTGGGCTCAACAACCGCCTGCTCAGTACCGCTGTATGTGGTTTTTTGTACGCATCCGGTGATGCAAATCCCTGCCATCACCATCAGCCATTTGCGGTTCATTATGACCCTGATCCTATACCAAACAGGAGGTTAGACCATTGTGACTGAAATGCCGTCCTCTTGCATACGTTTTTTCAGCAGGCGCTTGGTGCGATCCCGCACGTCGCCAACCAGCTGGTCACAGGCCGCATCGATGTCGTCGCCGCGGGTTTTCCGCACGATCACGGTCATGCCGTAATCCATCAGCACCTTGGCAAAACGGTCGATGCGAGAGTTGGAACTCTTGCCATACGGACT